>NZ_BAAAPN010000047.1:0-138316 GCF_039531165.1 Nostocoides vanveenii
CACGGGTGGGGCCAATATTCGCGACGACACACCCACCCGAACAACGGGCCACCGCGACCACCGAGATGGGGCCGACATTCGCGACGATCAGCGGCCTACCCGGGGCCAGAGAAGGTGACCACACCTAAACGCCAGGGCAGAGGGACACAAGCGACGACGCGAGGGGACAGGACGCACAGCGACCAGGTGCTCAGCACCCTTCACGGGCGGAGCGTCCACGGCTACCATTGACGTCACGTCAGCACCTCGAACTGCTGTCGTCCGACCCCCGGAGGTTGCCGCCTCGCGGGGGTCTTACCTGTTCGCGACCAGTGCCCTTATGCCCCACTTGTGCCCGCGGGCGACAATTACAGAAGGGCCCTGACCGCGTTTCCGCAGGTCAGAGCCCCAAAGTCAACTGGTCGGGGTGACAGGATTTGAACCTGCGGCCTCTTCGTCCCGAACGAAGCGCGCTACCAAGCTGCGCCACACCCCGTGGCTGGTCCGTGTCTGGCACGGAGCGTCGCCACCCGAGACGGACGGCGACGACACAGGATAACCCAGGGCGCGGCGCCGCTCGAAATCCATTCCCAGGCCTGGACAAGGGGCCTGCTCCAGTCTCTGGGGACCACCGGGATGTCGTGCAGAAGGTGCAGCCGAGCGCACCTTCTGCACGACATCGAGTCAAGCGCGCGGGACCATCGTCAACAGGCTGGCTTCTGGGCGGCAAGCGAAGCGCACTGGCGCGAAGGGCGAGGTGCCCAGGCCGGCCGAGACATGCATCCACGGTGCATCCGCCGGCGCCTCCCGGGACGGTATGCCGTTCGCCCCCTCCCACCAGCGCGAGACGCCTTTCGCCCGGTGCCGGTCGAGGTCGCAGTTGGTCACCAGCGCGCCGAAGCCGGGCACGCAGAGCTGTCCGCCGTGCGTATGGCCGGCGATGATCGCGTCCACGCCGTCGCGCGCCATCGCATCGAGCACCCGGGTGTAGGGGGCGTGGAGCACCCCGAGGAAGAGGTTGGTGTCGCTGGCGCGGGGGCCGGCCACCGCGGCATACGTGTCGCGGTCGAGGTGCGGGTCGTCGACGCCGACGAACTCGACGTCGAGGCCCTTGACGTGCAGCCCCCCGCGCGCATTGTTGAGATTGAGCCACCCGGCGTCACGCTCGAAGGAATCGATCAACTCACCGACCGGCAGCAGAGCCCGGTCGACCACCGGCGTGCGCGAGTCGGGCAGCAGGTAGCGGGCGGGGTTCTTGGCGGTGGGCGCGAGGTAGTCGTTCGACCCAAGCGCAAAAACCCCGGGTATGCCGTAGAGCGGCTCGAGCGCGCGCACTGCCGCGGGGACGGCCTCCATATGACCGAGGTTGTCGCCGGTGTTGACGACGAGGTCGGGCTTAAGGTCGGCCAGCCGGCGTACCCATTCGATCTTGCGGGTCTGCCGCGGCACTAGGTGCATATCGCTCATGGTGACCACGCGGATCGGGTCGGCACCCGTCGGCAGGATCGGCAGGGTGAACCGCCGCAGCGTGAAGGCATTGCGCTCGATCAGCGAGGCGTACCCCAGACCGGCGAGGCCTGTGGCGGTCAGGGCGCCGGCAGCGCGAAGCAGCGGATGCATCGTTCCATTGTCCCAGTAACCTGGGCGACCGTCGCTAGGTCGTCTTCGGTGCCGGGGTTCGCGCGGGAACATACTCGGGGGAAGTTTCCCGTGCGAACGAGCAGGTTCCGGCATCGGGCGGAAAAGCTCTTGCCTGGGCCCTGCGAGGATGGGCGTATGAGCGTGTCCAAGGCCAGCCTGCAGTCCGACCTCACCGAGGCCATCCGCGCGCGCGATCAGGTGCGGGCGGGGACGCTGCGGATGGTGCTGACGGCCATCACCACCGAAGAAACCTCAGGCGCCCACCACGAGGTCAGCGACGACGACGTGCTCAAGGTGCTGGCGCGCGAGGCGAAGAAGCGGCGGGAGGCGTCGGCGGCATACGAGCACGCGGACCGGCCGGAGCTTGCGTCGACGGAGAATGCCGAGTTGGCGATCCTGGAGGGCTACCTGCCCGCGCAACTGGACGACGCGGCCGTCGCCGAGATCATCGGTGAGGCCATCGCGGAGACCGGTGCGAGCGGCATGGCCCAGATGGGCCCGGTCATGAAGGCGGTCCAGGCCAAGGTCGCCGGCCGGGCGGACGGGAAGGCCGTCGCGGCGGCGGTGAGGGAGGCGCTCACCCGCTGACCCGCTCGACGATCACGGGGCCCCGCACCGGGAAAGCCGGCCCTTGGATGACCCTGAATCGGCCTGTCGACGGGGCTGAAGCGGCCTCTCGACGGGGCTGAAGCGGCCTCTCGACGCAGAGCGTGGGGAGCCCAGAGGCGGGGGTGGGGTCAGGGCTTCTGGGAGGTGAGCGTGTTGCCCGGTGGTTTGGTGGCGGTATTGGCTGGCTTGGTCGCGGTGTTGGCCGGCGTCGTCGCGGTGTTGGGCGGCGGCTTCTGGGTCACCGGGGGCGGGACATAGCCGGTCGAGGTCAGCAAGGTGATCGTGGTCCCCCTCGCCGCGCTGCCAGTCGGCGCGGTTGCACCCACCAGGCCGGCCGGCACGGTCGACTGAACCGTTCCCCCGACGACCGCACTGAAGCCGGCTGCCTGCAGGATCGCCGTGGCGTCCCCGACGGAGCGGCCCACGACATACGGGACGCTGACCAGGTCGCCGTTGAGGATCTTGTAGCTCGGTGCGGGGAAGTTCTGGTAGGGCATGCCTTGGGTGATCTGCCCCATGATCTGGCCCCACAGGGGCGCAGCGATGGTGCCGCCGAAGATATGTCCGTAGCACCGACCTCCGACACAGGCGCCGGCACCGTCCATCTCGTGGGCGGTGATGGGGGTGCCCACATAAACGGCCGTGGCGAGTTGGGGGGTGTAGCCGACGAACCAGGACTGCTGGTGGCCTTCGTGGGTGCCGGTCTTGCCCGCAGCCGGGCGGCCGATGGCAGCGGCGGTCCCCGTGCCCGTCGCGATGACGCCCTTCAATAGTTCGTCCGCGCCGGCCACGATGTCAGGCTGGAGCACCTGCTTGCACTTCGGGGCGGGCAACTTGAGGAATTTCCCGTCGGCCGTCTTGATGGATTCGATGGGCGTGGTCGGGCACCACTTGCCGTCGGCCGCCAATGTCGCGTAGACGTTCGCCAGCGTCAACGGCGCCACCGATGCGGACCCGAGAGTCAGGTTCGACGGAGTCGGGTAGACCTCCTTGCCATTCCCATCGACGGCGCCGAGGCGGTTCCACATGTCGCGGACCTTGCAGCCGCCGAGCGAGATCATCGTCGCCGCGAAGGCCGAGTTGATCGACTGGGCCGTCGCGTAGCGGAACGTCTCCGTCGGCCCCTTGGTCTGGAAGTCGTTGCTGACGTACCAGGTGTCGGGGCTGCCGCAACCGTCCTTGTAGACAGTGGGCGGGAAGGCGTGTGCATTGCGCAGGCCGATGCCGGCGGCAGGTGCCGGGACGGTGCCGTTGACGGGGATGCCCGATTCCAGCGCTGTCAACAAGGTGAAGACTTTGGCGGTCGAGCCGATCGGGAAGCCGAGCGTGCCGCCATAAGCGATGGGGACGACCCAGGACTGCGTGGTCTTGGCCACCGACGACTTTTTGTCCTTGGTCAGGCCGTATTCGGAGGTCTGCACCATCGCGAGCACCTTGCCGGTGCCCGGTTCGACAACAGCGGCGGCCGCGCCGATGCCGGAAGGATCGCCGGCGGGCACGCGGCTGCGCAGGTCGACGAGGATCTGCTGTTGCCAGTCGCTCTTGATCGTCGTCTTGATGGTCAGTCCACCGCGGTTGATCGCGAGGGTGCGCTCGTCCTCATTCTTGCCGAGCACCTTCAAGGTCTTGAGGTAGGCGATGACGTAGTTGCAGAAGTAGGGCTGCGAACTGCGATCGCACGTGCCGCCCTCGGAGTCGCGGATGCGCAGCAGGCTCTTGATCGACGGCTTTTTGGCCGCGGCACTCTCGGCCGCGCTGATGATGCCAAGTTGCGCCATCCGGTCGAGCACCACATCGCGCCGCTTTTGCGCGGCCTCGGGGTAGTTGTGCGGGTCGCTATTGCTCGGGCTCTGCACGACACCGGCCAGCGTCGCTGATTGGGTCAGATTGAGCTGGCTCGCGTGCACATCGAAGTAGTGCAGCGCGGCGGCCTCGATGCCATAGGCCTGGTCGCCGTAGTAGGCCAGGTTGAGATAACCCTGCAGGATCTGTCTCTTGGTCATCTCCTTCTCGACCTGCATGGCCAGGGCCATCTCGCGCAGCTTGCGCCCATAGTTGACGTCGATGGCGTCCAGCGCGGCCTGTTCGTCGCCCTTCTTCAAGGCCTCGTATTGCAGCGTCATCTTCACGAACTGCTGGGTCAGCGACGACCCACCCTGGGTGGAGTTGCCGGCCGCATTGTTGAAGAAGGCCCGCGCCGTGCCGCGGATGTCGAGCGCCCCGTGATCGAAGAACCGGCTGTCCTCGATCGCCACCTGCGCCTGCTGCATGATCGGGGCGACCTTGGAGAGCTTGACGATGATGCGGTTCTGGTCATACGGCGTGGCGATGACCTTGTTGTCCGCGTCGAGGACCTTCGACTGCTGCGCGAGCGCCGTGGTCGTCCAGGTCTTGTCGATATTGTCGAAGGCGTTGATGGACTTGTTGCTCAGCGAGCCGGCCGCGCCGACCGCAGGCATCAGCAGCCCGGCCGCCAACACACCCATGGCGACGCTGACGGCGACGAATGCCGCGAGCAAGGACATCAGGTGCGGCATCGACGCACGGTCCGGACGAACAGCCATGGTGGCAGGGTAAATGACGAGTCTGACGACGGCCGCGCACCGGGTCGGCACGTCACACCAAAACTGATGCCGATCGGGAGGTATCACAGCCCCCCGGCCCCGCTCTCACCTCTGACAGAACTTCATCTGAAGGAGGCGGGGATGGCCCGACGAGGCGCAGCGGACGACGCCGAGGACCGAGCGCACTGGGCGCGACGATCCGCGTGCGCGAATGAGGACATCGACCGACTTTTCGTGCGCGGCAAGGCGCAGAACGAGGCCAAGAAGGTATGCCGCACCTGCCCGGTCGCGCTTCAATGCCTCGCGGAGGCGCTCGACAATCACGTCGAATTCGGCGTATGGGGTGGCCTCACCGAGCGCGAACGCCGCGCCTTGCTGCGCCGTCGCCCCGACGTGACGTCGTGGTACGACCTGCTGCTCGGCATCGCCCGCGGGGGGACCCGGGCCGGTTAGGTCGCGCCTGATCCGCCCTGGCGGGTTCCCCCTCCGCCCGTCAGGGTCAGGGCGCCATGACTTCAGGTCAGCCTGCGAGAGCGCGATCAGCCCGCCAGCGTTACGCCGACCTCGCGCAGACCCTCGAGGTCGTGGATGTCGCGGGCCGCTGCCGGGACCTGGGTTACGGCGATGCCCGGGTTCCCGGATCGGAAGCGTCCGATCTGCGCTTGATGGCGCTCGGCCATGGTGGCCAGATCGGCATGCAGGCGCAGCAGGTCGGCGCTGGCCGAGGATCTCGGTGTTGCCTCGTCCAGGGCGGCCGCCGCGTCCTCGGCGCGGCTACGGCTGAGGTTGCCGGCGAGGGTCTGGACGCGATTGACGACGACGCCGGCCAGCGGCATCCGTTCCTGGCCGAGGCGTTCGACGAAGAAGCTCGCCTCGCGCAGCGCGTCGCGATCGGGTGAGGCGACCACGACGAAGGCGGTCTCGGCGTCTTGGAGCAGGGCATACGTGGCGTCGGCGCGCTCGCGGAAGCCACCGAACATCGTGTCGAGGGCGGCGACGAAGGTCTGGACATCCCGCAGCAAATCGCCGCCGAGGACCTTCGTCATCACGCCGACCGCGACCGTCACGGTTGCACCGAGAGCCTTGAAATAGGCCTTGCCGCCAGCCTTCGCGGGAGCGACGAGGATGCGGATGAAGCGACCATCGAGGAAGGACCCGAGGCGCTTGGGGGCGTCGAGGAAATCCAGGGCCGAGCGCGAGGGCGGGGTGTCGACGACGATGAGGTCCCAGCGGTCCTCGCGCCGGGCCTGCTCGCGCAGTTGGCCGAGCTTCTCCATCGCCATGTACTCCTGGGTGCCGGCGAAGGAGGAGGAGACCGCGATATAGAACGGGTTGGCGAGAATCTGAGCAGCCTTCTCGGGGGTGGCGTGCTGCTCCACGACCTCATCGAAGGTCCGCTTCATATCCAGCATCATCGCGTCCAGCGAGCCGCCAGACGCGGTGTCGATCCCGGTGACCGGGCGGGGGGTATTGTCGAGGGCGGACAGGCCGAGCGACTGGGCCAGCCGCAGCGCGGGGTCGATCGTCAGCACGACGACGCGGCGGCCCTGCTCGGCCGCGCGCACGCCCAGAGCGGCGGCGGTGGTGGTCTTGCCCACCCCGCCCGATCCGCAGCAGACGACGATCCGGGTCTGCGGATCGGCGATCAGGTCATCGAGGCGCAGCGAGGGTGAATCAGTAGGGCGGGCCATCACACCATTCCTTGAGCATGGAGTTCGTCGGCGAGCACGGTGATGCCGCCCGATTGCAGACCGTCAGCGAGAGCGGGCAGGTAGAACACGGCGCGGCCCTGGGCCTGGATGCGCTGGTCCTGCTCTCCTTGGAGATCGAGGCGTTCGAGGTGTTCGGCGGCTTCGGCGAGGAGGGTGTCGGCCGTGGTGTTGGGTTGCGCCACGCCCGCGTGGGTCAAATCGTCGGCGATAGCCGCACGGAGCTGCGGGGACGCGCCGCCCGCGAGGTCGTCGAGATCGGCGTCGGACAGGATCGGGTCGCGGACCTGGTTGACGACGATGCCGCCGAGGGGCATCCGCTTGGCTGTGAGTTCGGCCAGTGCGTCGATGCACTCCTGCACCGGCATCTCCTCCAGCAGGGTGACGACGTGCACGGCCGTGATCCGGCTCTGCAGAAGCGCGGTGATCGAATCGGCCTGGGCCCGGATCGGGCCGACCTTGGCAATCTCGGCGACCTCCTCGTTGACGCCCAGGAAGCGGCCGATGCGGCCGGTCGGCGGGGCATCGAGGACGACCGCGTCATAGACAGGGGCAGCCGAGCGGCCGCGGCCGGTGCGCCTGCCGACGGCCTCGTAGACCTTGCCGATCAGCAGGACGTCGCGCAGCCCGGGAGCGATGGTGGTGGCGAAGTCGACGGCGCCGAGCTTTTCCAGCAGGCTGCCGGCGCGCCCGAGCTTGTAGAACTTGTGGAGGTACTCCAGCAGGGCCGCCTTGGGCTCGACGGCCAATCCCCACAGGCTGCCCCCGGACGGGTCATTGAAGATCAGCGTCTCGGCGTGCGCCAGGGGGGCAATGTCGAAGATCTGGCTGATGCCTTGACGGTCCTCTACTTCGGCGAGCAGCACCTTCTTGCCCTGGCGGGCGATCGCGATGGCGAGGGCGGCGGCGACCGTCGTCTTGCCGGTCCCGCCCTTGCCGGTGACGATGTGCAGGCGCACGCCGGCCGTTGCCGGGTGCGTGGGCGTGGAACGGGGGGTCACCGGATCACCCTAGGCACCTTCGACGCCGCCGAGTAGCGCGGGCGTCGGCCGGTCGCCGTCGTGAGTGGGTGGCACCCTGGCCGGAGCACGGGTGTGTGACGAGCCTCACCCACGGCCGGGCACCCGCAGCACCGTCGGGGATAGAGTCGCCGCCATGACCCGATGGGAATATGCGACGGTCCCGCTGATCGTCCACGCCACCAAGCAGATCCTCGACCAGTGGGGCGCCGACGGGTGGGAACTCGTCCAGGTCGTCACGGGTCCGGATGGCAACGGCCTGGTTGCCTACCTCAAGCGTCCCAAGGACTAAAAGGAGAGCCATGTCCGCTGTCGAAGACCGCCTGGCCGAACTGGGCCTGAGCGTCCCCGAGGTCGTCCCACCCGTCGCCGCCTATGTGCCGGCCGTGCGCCAGGGGAATCTGGTGTTCACCTCCGGCCAACTGCCGATGGCCGGTGGCTCGATGGCGGCGACCGGCAAGGTCGGCGAGGGTGCCGGCTTGGTCGCCCCCGACGTTGCCAAGGAACTCGCCCAGGCGTGTGCGCTGAATGCGATCGCCGCCGTCAAGGCGCTGATCGGCGACCTCGATCAGGTGGCCCGGGTGGTCAAGGTGGTCGGCTTCGTGGCTAGCCACCCCGACTTCACCGGTCAGCCGGGTGTCGTCAACGGCGCGAGCGAGTTGCTCGGCAAGGCCTTCGGCGAGGCCGGCGTGCACGCGCGCTCGGCCGTCGGCGTGGCTGCCTTGCCGCTGGACGCGCCCGTCGAGGTCGAAATCATCGTCGCGCTCGACTGACGACCGCCCCTGGCGGTCAGTCGCGCGCGGCGTCCTCCCCACGACATCTCCCGAACCATGAGCCCTCGTGACTTCGTGATGCCCGCCTCGCGCGGGCTCGCCGACCGCTGCTCGGCCTGGGTGGCCGACCCCGGAGTCTCGCCACCCACCAAGCCCGCCGCGACCGTAATCCTCGTGCGCGACGGAGTCGACGGTGTCGAGGTCTTTGTGCAGCGGCGGGTCTCGACCATGGCCTTCGCGCCGCGCATGACGGTCTTCCCCGGCGGCAGCGTCGACGCGACGGACTACCAGCCGCTGCCCTGGGCCGGGCCGAGCCCCACGGAGTGGGCGTCGGTCCTCGCGCCGGCGCCCGGTGGTGAGTTGGACCAGGCCGGCGATCGCCACGAGGGCGATCCAGCCGGTGACGAGGCCGAGGTGAGCGCCTTCGCGACCGCCGCAGCTGTGGTGACCGCAGCTATCCGCGAGCTCTTCGAGGAGGCGGGTGTGCTGCTGGCGGGGGTGCGCGGGCATACGGCAATCGAGGCGACGAACACCGCCGACCTGGTGCGCGCCCGCGGGCAGTTGCTCACCCGGGAACGGTCGCTCGCGCAGGTGCTGACCGAGCACGAGTTGGTCGCTCGCACCGATCTGCTCGGCTTTCACGCGCACTGGATCACCCCCGAGATCGAACCGCGTCGATACGACACCTACTTCTTCAGCGCCCTGGTGCCGCCCGGTCAGGCGGCAGACGCCGAGACCACTGAAGCCGAGATCGCCGACTGGGTGCTCGCTTGCGACATCCTGCAGGAGGGCACCGACAGCCTCATGCCGCCGACCCGGGTCTGCCTCGAAGCCATCGCGGCCGCACCGTCGGCCGCCGCCTTCGTCGCCGCCCGGCAGCCGGTGCCCACCGTGATGCCGGTGCCCGTGCTCACCGACCGGGGCTGGGCGATGCGGGCGGACCTGCCGTGACGCCCTGGGCCGGGGGCGAGATCACCCCCCACGCCACGTGCGTGCTCGCGCCGAACCCGGGCCCGATGACGCTCGACGGCACTAATACGTGGATCGTGATGGCGCCCGGGAGCACGGCGGCCCTGGTCATCGACCCCGGCCCGGACGATGAAAGCCACCTCCAGTCCGTATGCCGTGTGGTCGCCGACCGCGGGGCCCGGGTGACGACCACGATCCTCACCCACGCCCACCTCGACCACAGCGCCGGCGCGCCACGCTTCGCCGAACTCACAGGGTCGGTCGTGCGCCCCATTGGGCGCGGACACGCCGACCTGGCCGATGGATCGGTGGTGCGGGCCGCGGGGGTGGAGTTGCGCGTGGTGGCGACGCCCGGGCATACGGCCGATTCGCTGTCCTTCGTCCTCGACGCCGACCACGCGCTGCTGACGGGGGACACCGTCCTGGGGCGCGGCACGACGGTGGTCGCGCACCCGGACGGCGAACTCGCGGCCTATCTCGACAGCCTGGAACGGCTGCAGGCGCTCACCGGCGCCGGCGTCGCGACCATCTTGCCCGGTCACGGCCCGGTGGTCCCGGATGCCTCGGCTCTGGTCGCGTACTACCGGGCGCATCGCGCGGAGCGACTGGAGCAGGTCCGCCAGGCCCTCGCCGATGGGGCCGACGGTGTCGACGGTGTCCTGGAACGCGTCTATGCCGATGTGCCCCGCGACGTATGGCCGGCCGCCCGCCTCTCGATCGCGGCGCAACTGGCCTATCTGGCGGAGCGGCAGTGACGCCTGGAGCGTCTGCGGTCAGGCGCCGGCGCGCTTGTGCAGGCGCTCGAGGTTCATCAGCAGCACGGCGCGCGCTTCGAGCTTGATCCAGCCGCGGGTCGCGAAGTCGGCGAGGGCCTTGTTCACGGTCTCGCGGGAGGCGCCGACCAGTTGGGCCAACTCCTCCTGAGTCAGGTCGTGCCCGACGAGGATGCCGTCCTCGACGGGACGGCCGAAGCGCTGCGAGAGCTCCAGGAGGGCCTTGGCGACGCGGCCGGGCACATCGGTGAAGACCAGGTCGGCGAGGGATTCGTTGGTGCGCCGCAGCCGGCGGGCCAAGGCGGCGAGCAGAGTAAAGGACACCTGCGGGCGGGCGACCAGGTAGGTGTGCAGCGCATCGGTGGTCAGCCCGACGAGTTGGGTCTCGGCCACGGCCGTCGCGGTCGCGGTGCGCGGGCCGGGATCGAACAGGCTCAGCTCACCGAACATCTCGCCCGGGCCCAGGATCGCCAGGAGGTTCTCGCGACCATCGGAGCTGGTGCGACCGAGCTTGACCTTGCCCTCGGTGATGACATAGAGCCGATCACCGGGGTCGCCCTCGTGGAAGAGGATGTCGCTGCGCTCCATATGGAGCGGCGTCATCGAGGAGAGCAGGTCACTCGTCGCCTGCTCATCAAGCCCAGCGAACAGGGGCGAACGGCGCAATACGTCGAGGTCCACGGGCCGCATTCTGCCATGGGCGTAGCGCACAGTAGCCCGAGCGACGGTGGAGCCTGCGGTCTGCGTGGGCTTGTCGGTGGCCCCGGCTAGATTGGCAGCGCGCGGACGGGCTGCCGGCCGGCAGCCGCGCCGAGAGTCGGTGTGCGCCATTCGAGACGGCCGCAGACCGGGAAAGGAGCGATGGCACGGTGGTCGATGACGCCTTGAGCCGGGTCCGCCGCGCTCGCAAGATCTACCGCGACCTCGCCGCGTTCTATCCGTATGCCCATTGCGAACTCGATTTCGCGACGCCCCTCCAACTCCTCGTCGCCACGATCCTGTCCGCCCAGACGACGGATGTCGGGGTCAACAAGGTCACGCCCGACCTCTTCGCGCGCTACCCCGACGCTGCGGCGCTGGCCGGCGCCGATCGCGAGCAGCTCGAAGCGCTCATCAAACCGACCGGCTTCTTCCGGGCCAAGGCCGATTCCCTGATCAAACTCGGTGACGCGCTCGTGGAGAACTTCGGCGGCGAGGTCCCGCGCCGGATGGCGCAGCTGGTGACCCTGCCCGGAGTCGGCCGCAAGACCGCGAATGTCGTGCTAGGCAACGCCTTCGGCGTGCCGGGCATCACGGTCGACACCCACTTCGGCCGGTTGGTGCGGCGGTGGCACTGGACCCAGGAGGAGGACCCGGTCAAGGTCGAGGCCGCGGTCGGTGCCCTCATCCCCAAGCGCGACTGGACGATGCTCTCGCACGTCGTGATCTTCCACGGCCGGCGCATCTGCCATGCCAAACGGCCCGCTTGCGGGGCGTGCCCGATCGCGCGGCTGTGCCCCTCCTACGGGATCGGCGAGACCGACCCCGCTAAGGCCCGCACGTTGCTCACGTTCGAGCTCGCTCCCGGCGCCGCACCGCCGGCCGCTTCCGCGCCGTCGGCTGCTTCCGCGCCGTCGGTGTTGGCCGCGCCGTCGGCGCCTGCCGCGCCGTCGGAGTTAGCCGTGGCGGCGCCCGTTCCGTCTGCGGGCCCCGGAATCGCCGGATCGCCGGCAAGTCCCGTGGCGACCGCCGCCGACCCGGAGACCGTATGACGCCCGCCCCCGATTGGCTGCGCAGCATCCCCGATCGACTGGCCGGGGTGGACGCCGACTGGTTTCGCGAGTTCGCCCCGCCCCCGAACGTCGAGCGGCATTCGGCTGTGCTGATGCTCTTCGGCGAAGGGCCCGATGGTGGCCCGGACGTGCTGCTCACCGAACGCGGCGCGCAGTTGCGCGCCCACGCCAGCCAGGTCTCCTTCCCCGGCGGTCGCCTCGACCCCGAGGACGACGGGGCGATCGGTGCGGCGTTGCGAGAGGCCGAGGAGGAGGTCGGCGTCGATCCGGCGGGCGTCGACGTGGTCTTCGAGTTGCCGCCGCTCTATCTGACGCCGAGCCAGAATGCCGTGACCCCGATCGGGGCTTGGTGGCACACGCCGTCGGCCGTCTCGGTGCTCAGCCCGATCGAGGTCGAGCGGGTGGTTAGAGTCCCGATCGCCGAGCTCACCGATCCGGCCAATCGCTTCCTGGTGGACACGGCGATCGGTTATGTCAGCCCGGGGTTCGACGTGCGCGGGCTCTTCGTGTGGGGTTTCACTGCGAAGTTGCTCGACGTCACCCTGGATCTGGCCGGCCTGTCGCGGCCCTGGGACGAGCGCGCGCGCAGACCGCTGCCGGCGCACGTGCTGGACGCGATCATGCGCCGCCCGCGCTGAGCTGTGGTCGCGCGATGCGCTGGCCTCACGGCTCTGCCCGACACCGACGTCGCTCTCCTCTGCGACGGACCCCTCGCCGGCTGAGCGCTCGCGGCCGGCATCCTGTCCGTGTGCCGATAGGCCTCGCACCGCTCGGCAACGCAGCGTGGCGTTGCGTCGCTACCTGGCGACGGCTCGGCGGGGCGCGATCGTCTCGTGCGTTGGCGGACTACGGGAGCTTGGACGCGAGGACGTCGGCCGCCAGGATCTCGGGTGCTGCGCCGAGGAGGTGCTGGTTGGCCATCAGGGCTGCGACGATGGCGCCGTTGGCGTGGGCGTCGCGAGCGGCCTCGTCGGGGAATGCATCGAAGATCCAGAAGGTGTCGGCGTGGGTCCTGACCGCGAACCAGACAATCGTTCCTACTTCTTCGTTGGCGAGCGCGACAGCGCCGGCGAGCAGATCGGCGAGCGCGTCGTGCTGTCCATCGGCCGCGACGATCTTGGCGACGAAGGCATACGGAAGTGATGCGGGTGTGGACATGAGGGGTTCTCCTAGGTGTCGAGGTTTCTTGGTGAAGCGAGTCCAGCGTATGACGAGCAAGAGCGTGTGAGAAGTGGCGTATACGGCAGTATTGCTATTGTTCGCGCCATGCGTATCGGACTGATCGCGATCGACGGCTGCTTCGGTTCGGCTGTCGCGTCGGTCATCGACATCGTGCGGGTGGCCGACGGAGCCCGCGGCGATGTCGACCCGCGGATCGACCCGATCGAACTCGCCATCCTCGGACCGAAACGGAGAGTGTCCACGACGGCATCGATGACCCTGTCGGTGGACCACCCGCTGTCGGAGTCCGCAGAGTTCGACGTGGTCGTCGTCCCTGCGCTTGGAACCCTCACGGCCGCCGCTACCAACGACGCCCTCCAGAGCCGAGATGCTCGTTCGGTCATCGCCTCGCTCGGGCGCCTCGACGACGCGACCACCCGGATCGCCGCGGCGTGCACCGGCGTGTTCGCTGTCGCCGAGACCGGACGGATGCATCATCGGCGGGCGACGACCAGCTGGTTCCTGGGGCCGGAGTTCCTGAAGCGCTATCCGACCGTCGCCCTCGATCTCGACACCATGGTCGTGGTCGACGGGAACCTCGTCACCGCCGGCGCCGCGTTCGCCCACATCGACCTCGCGCTCTCACTCGTGCGATCGATCAGCCCCGACCTGGCCCAACATGTCGCCAAGCTCCTCATCATCGACGAGCGTCCGTCGCAGGCGGCCTTCGTCGCCTACGAACATCTCCGGCACGAGGACCCGATCGTCGTCGAGTTCGAACGCTTCGTGCGCGCCCGCCTGGACGAACCGTTCAACGTCGCCTTCGTCGCGCAGTCGCTCGGCACCAGCCGGCGCACCCTCGAACGACGAGTCCGTGCGGCGCTCAACCTCACTCCGCTCGGCTTCGTCCAACGGCTTCGCATCGAACGAGCTCGGCACCTCTCAGCAACCACGGACCTTACCTCCGCCGAGATCGCGCGACGGGTCGGCTACGCGAACGCCGAGACTCTGCGCTCCCTCCTGCGTAGGGAGCGACGCCGTTCCTGACCTATCGCCATGCCTGTAGCCGGTGTCCTAGTGCTCGACTGGAACCACCTCTCAGCACGTCGCGTCGACGCTCCTGCGTCGCCCCTGGACGACCCACTCGACACGCCCGCAGCACAGGCCATGTGACGTGTCCCGGCTTCCCGGACGGTCGGGGTTGGGTGGCTGTGATGTCGCTGCGTTCTCGTCGAGGGGGTCAGCAGACTCGATCAGGGTCGATTGGGATGAGACGCGAAGGCGGTCAGGTCAGGGCGGCCGAAGCCGGCCGGCGGGGTAGCGTCGGTCACGTCGAGGTCTTTCGGATGGATGGCGTAGGAACCTCCATCGTCGGGAGACCTCGACGTCTATCTGCGGACCGACGCGCCCGGCCGACCTACACCCTCATCTGGGAAGAGCCCCTTTGGGCCGATAGCTGCGTGAAGCCCTCGCCTCGCGCGCCGGGCAGCGGCGTCGCAGACGTCAGGCCGCGGACTTGACCGCGGCGATCGTCTTCCCGGCCTCGGCGATGGCCTTCTCGGGCTTGGGCTTGGCCTGCGACAACGCCTTCTTGCCCAGCAGGCCCAGGACTGCGGCGACCAGGAAGAGCAGCACGGTGACGATCGCATAGGCCGCGGACGCCGGCAGCCAGATGTCGAGCACCTGCGCCAACGTGTGCAGCAAGAAGATCACGCCCAGCAGGCCCATGAAGGCGGCGCCGCCGAGCAGCCCGGCACCCTTGCCGCCGATCTTGAGGCCGCCGGTCACTTCGGCCTTGGCCAGCGCGATCTCGCTGCGAACCAAGGTCGACATCTCGCGGCTCGCGTCAGCGACGAGTTGCCCGATGGTGCGTTCGCCATCGATGTCGAGCGGCCGGTTGTCCAGCGGTGAGCTTCCCACGTCGCTCACCTTAGCCGCCCGTGGGGGCGACGACCGTGATCCCCGCAACCGGAATACATCACGGAAGGCTCAAGCCTGTTGGTAGAGGTCCGGCGTGCCGTCCCCGTCCTCGTCCGCGGTCTCCCGCTTCTCCACCTCACGGTAGTGCGCGTTGCGCCGTCGCAGCAGGACCCCGGCCAACAGAGCGGCCAACAGCGAGCCGGCAAGCACACCGACCTTGACATGGTCGTCGCGCTCGTGGCCGGCGCCGAAGGCCAACTCGCCCACGAGCAAGGAGACCGTGAATCCGATTCCGGTGAGCAGGGCGACCGCGCAGACATCGATCCACGCGAGTGACTCATCGAGATCCGCCCGGGTGAACCGCGCGGTCACATACGTCCCGGCCAGCACGCCGATGAACTTCCCCGCGACCAGGCCGGCGATCACGCCATAGGTGATCGGGTCGCGCAGCGCCCCGCCCAGGCCACCACCGACGACGGTCACCCCGGCCGCGAAGAAGGCGAAGACCGGCACGGCCACACCGGCCGAGAGCGGCCGCAAGCGGTGCTCCATCCGGTGGGCGATGTCGCTCGTGCGCGAGTGCTTGCTCAGGGCCGGCACCGATGCGCGGGGCTTGACCGGGACGGTGAGCGCGAGCAGCACTCCGGCAACGGTGGCGTGCACACCGGAGGCGTGGACCAGCGCCCACGCGAGGGCGGCGAGCGGGACGAGAGCCACGGCATACGTCATGCGTCGCTGCGCGAGCGCGCCGAAGGCAGCAATCGGGACGAGCGCGAGCAGCAGGGGCCAGATCTGGAAGTCCGCGGTGTAGAAGGCGGCGATGATGACGATGGCGATCAGGTCGTCGACGACCGCCAAGGTCAGGAGGAAGGCCCGCAGCGCCGACGGTAGGTGCGAGCCCAGCACCGCCAGGACGGCCAGGGCGAAGGCGATATCGGTGGCCGCCGGGATGGCCCACCCGCCGATCGCCACGGCGTCGCCGCCGCCGAGGACGACCACGCCGATATAGACGAGCACGGGGATCACGACGCCGCAGTTTGCCGCGACCACGGGCACGGCGGCCTTGGCCGGGTCGCGTAGGTCGCCCACGAGCAACTCGCGCTTGAGTTCCAGGCCGGCGACGAAGAAGAAGACGGCCAGCAGGCCGTCGGCGGCCCAGTGCCCCAGACTCAGCCGCAGGCGACCCCAATCGACGCCGACCTTGAGGTCGCGCAGCGCGGCATATGACTCGCGCCAGGGGCTGTTCGCCCAGATCAGGGCGAGGAGTGCGGCGCCGAGCAGGAGGCCGCCACCGACGGTCTCGGTGCGCAGGGCGGCGCGGATGGTCTGGGCCTCGGCCCAAGATGGACGTGCGAGCGCACGGCGGCGCAACGGCGAAAGGGTCATCAACTGCCTTCGCTTCGGGGTCGGTCACGGACATTGCCGACCAGACTTCCCGGCGCGCCAGAACAGCCATCTTACCGGACCGGTCCAGGTGCACCCTCCCAGGCGATGCGCAGCCGGCGATCAGCCGACCAGCAGCCGGCGGTCCGACGATGACCACGGAGGTGGTCCATTGTGTCCCTGACGGGGTGGGCGTTGCCGAGCCTGTTGGCCCTGGTGGCGCTGGCTTTGTTCGTCGTGATCGTGGCTGGCCGGCCGCGACGAGGCGGCGTCGCCGGCATCCTCGGCCGCGCGACGGCGGCCGTGAGCATGTGCGCCGCCGTGGTTGCGACCTGCGCGGTCGTTCTGAACGACCACTACCTCTTCTTCGTCACCTGGACCGATGTCCGGGACAACGGTTCCTCCGCGTCGACGATAGTCAGCCGGGGTGCGCTGCCCGCCGTCGCCGACACGCTGCCCCCGTCCGTCACGGTCGCGCCCGCCACGGCGGTGCTGGCTCCGCTGCCCGCACCCGGTCAGCAATGGCAGACCTACACCGTCAAAGGCGCGCGCACGGGCCTCGTCGGACAGGTGCTTGTCTATTTGCCCAAGGGCTACGATCCGAACGCGGGAGTTCGCTACCCGGTCATCGAGGCTCTGCACGGGTGGCCCGGTGGGCCGACGGCGGTCAACCACGAGCTCAACCTCGACACGACCTTTCAGAGTCTCGTCGATGCCCACCGGGTCGCCCCACCGATCGTGGTGATGCCGCAGATCAATATCCCCCTGACCCTGGACACCGAGTGCGTGAATGCCCCGCCCGGCCAAGGGCCACAGACGATGAGCTGGCTCGGTCAGGACATTCCGACGTGGATCGGAAAGCATTTCCGGGTCGCCGACCGGCGCACGTCGTGGCTGGTGCTTGGCGCGTCCTATGGCGGCTGGTGTGCCGCGAATGTCGGCCTGCATTACCCGGCGACCTTCGGCGGCGCGGTGTCCTTCATGGGCTACAACAGCCCCGAGTTCTACCCGGCCTACGTGCCGTTCAAGAGCGACCCCGCCGGCCTGAAGACCTATCAGCTGGTCTCCGTGGCCGGTCATCATCCGCCGCCCATCGCCCTGTGGCTGATGGCGAGCAAAGAGGACCACAGCGCGTATGCCGCCCTGGTCGCCCTGCTCAAAGCCGCTCGCCCGCCGCTGTCAGTGACCGCCCACGTGCTGCACCATGGAGGACACAATGTCGCCACAATCCCGCCCACCGAGGCAGCCATGGTGAGTTGGCTGGTCAAGACGCTGCCCGGGTTCGCGCCGCATGCCTGAGCCAGATGCCGTCCAGCCGGATGCCGTCCGGTCCGGCCACCCGTCCACCCCCGCCACCCGCCCGTATGCCGTGGCCGCCGTCGTCGCGTCGCTCGCCCTCGTGCTAGCCGGCTGCAGTGGCATGTCGTCGGCGGGTGCGACTCGGCCGACCGGGACGGGTGAGGGTGCGCCCAGCGTCAGTGCGGCCACCACAAGCGTCGCGACCGGCGCCAGTGCGTCCAGCGGCGGCGCGGCGAGCATCACAAGGGGAACTGGCGGTCATACGGCAAGCTCGTCGGCCACGGATGAGACCCCCGTGCTGGCGGCGGGGAGCGGCACGCTGCGGATCGTGGCGCTCGGCGACTCGGTGCCGTCCGGTGCGGGATGTGCGTGCGATCCCTTTCCCGAGCTCACCGGGCCCTTGCTCGCCGAACGCACGGGGCGGCAGGCTGCCGTCGACAATCTCGCCGCTGGCGGTCAGACCTCGGCCGATGTGCTGGATGAACTCCGCGATCCCGACGTGATCGCTCGGCTCCGGCGGGCCGATGTCGTCATCGTCGAGATCGGCGCCAACGACTTCGATGAGGACTTGGCCGATTCGCCCGACTGCGCCGACCCGCTGACCGCCGCCTGCGACGGTCCCGCCCTGGCAGAGACGAAGGACGTCCTTGACCGGATCACCGGGGCCATTGCCGCCCAGCAACGGTCGGCGGATGCCCGCATCGTCTTGATGGGCTATTGGAATGTCTTTCGCGACGGGCAGGTGGGTGCCTCCCGGGGCGCGACCTATGTCGCGGCCAGCGCGAAGCTGACCGACGCCTTCAATGATGTGGTCGAGGATGTCGCCAAGGCCGGTGGCGCGATCTACGCCGACACCGTGACGCCGTTCAAGGGCGACGGCACGAGGGACGCGACCTTCGCGCTCGCGCCGGACGGCAACCACCCCAATGAGGTCGGGCACCGGCTCCTCGCCCAGGCCGTCGTGGACAGTCTGGATCGCGCCGGGGCGCTCGCGCGCTGACCTCGGGTGAGCCTGCCCGGACGGGTCCCTTGGTCGTTGTCGGTGCGGGTGTCTACGGTCAAGGGATGGACACCTCGCCTGATGCTACTGACGCGCCTCTGGACCGGCTCAAGGAATTGCTCAACCTGCTCCTCCAGCACCAGCCGGCCAGTGCCCGCACGCCGCTGGCCACTGCGCTCGCGGAGCACCTCGGCGGGCCGCCGCACGAGATGGCGGTGCTGAGCGAGGAGGTGCAGAACCACCGCTTCGTCGACTACGACATCGCGCTGGACGAGATCGCCAGTCGGGACCCGGCCAATGACGTGATCGGGATCGGTGGCGGCGAGTCGCGCTATCACGTCAACCTGCCCGACATGATCCAGCCGGGCGGTGGATATGGGCGATTCCCCGTCGCTCAGGTCGACTACGCCAATGTCGCAACCGGTCCGGACAGCGAGCGCGCGGCGATCGCCATGGGCATCCGCCGCTTTGCGTATGCCTGCGTGCCCGTCGCCGTCCTCGTGCGCCGGGCCCTGCCTGGCCGGGGGCGGAGCCTGGCCACGGTGGAGGTGCTCTGTGCCGACCGCACCGTCTCCGCGGCTTTGTTGGAGGAGGTCCGCGAATCGCTGACCCGCAGTGTGCTTCGGGGCGCGGTCGTCAGCCTTGCCTCCTCGTTACGAGATGACCGAGGAGGGGCTGACCTTCATCGCCCGGCCCGAGTTGCGGGCGGACCAGGTGGTCCTGCCGGAGGGCGTGTTGGAGCGCGTGGTCGATCATGTCGCGGGGATCGCCGCGCACGCCCCCGAGCTCAAGCGGCTGGGGCAGCACCTCAAGCGCGGACTGCTGCTCTACGGGCCGCCCGGGTCGGGCAAGACGCATACGGTGCGCTATCTGCTCGGGGTGACGCCCGACCACACGGTCGTCCTGCTCGCCGGTGAGACGCTGCGATTCGTCGGTCTGGCGGCCAAGCTGGCCCGCGCCATGCAACCGGCGCTCGTGGTGCTGGAGGACTGCGACCTGATCGCCGAGGACCGCGACATGAGCTATGGCGCCAAGCCGCTGCTCTTCGAGGTGCTCGATGCGATGGACGGACTGGACGCCGACGCCGATGTCACCTTCGTGCTGACGACGAACCGGGTCGACGCCATGGAGCGCGCCTTGACCCAGCGACCGGGCCGGGTGGACCTAGCCGTCGAAGTCCCGTTGCCGGACACCGCGGGCCGGCTGGCGCTGTTGCGCTTGTATGCCCCCGAGGGGGCGTTCAGTGAGGACGTCTTGGCCGACACGGCACACCGCACGAGCGGCACGCCGGCGTCCTTCAGCCGGGAGTTGATCCGCAGGGCGGTGCTCCATGCGGCCAAGGATGGCGTGGCTCCGGCCGACCGGCACCTGCACGAAGCGACGAGCGAGATCCTCGCGGACGGCGAGCGGTTGTCGCGGGCGCTGCTCGGCGCCGGCGGCGAGGAGAAGAGCGGCATGTCGGTGGACCGGATGCCGCGCGTGCGACCAGGCGACGGGGAGGTGCATTGCTGAGGGTGGGTGTTCGGCGGCGGGCACGACTAGGACACCCCACGACGTTTGCCCACGCAGAGCGTGGGACCCAACTCCACTACGTCGCGGGGACCCCGTCCGTGGTTTTTGTAGCACCGCCTAAATGGCACCTGGGCGCGTGCTGACCGCAGGCGGGCAGAGCTGACCGGGGACGCCGCCGGGCCGTTAGTGACTGGCGAGGTCGCGAGCCCAGGCGGCATCGATCCGGTCCGGTGAGTCGTCGTCGACTGTTTCGAAGAAGACGCCGACGACGTCCTCGAGCTCATCGAGCGATTCGGCGCAGAAGAGCGTCGACTGGTAGGTCGTGATGTCGTAGTCGACGCGGGCCATCGCCGCGATATCGAGCGGCCGGATCTCCATGTGCGAGAAGGCATCCATCTCGCCATAGCTGGACAGAATGCCCGCACCATACGCCTTGAGCTCGCCCTGTTCGCGCATGACACCAAACTCCATGCTGAACCAGAAGACGTCAGCGATGACCTTCATCGCGGCATCGGTCTGGACGCGCAAGGACGCCCGGCCGGCGGCCTCGGTGAGACGGGCGAAGCGCGGTGAGGCCAACTGGTTCGCGTGGCCGATCACTTCGTGGATGATGTCCGGCTCGGGGGTGTAGAGCGGCTGCGAGGGGTGGCGCAGGTATTGCGTGGAGTGGAACACGCGCGCCCCCAGCGACCCGTAGAACTCGCGCAGGGCGACCAGGCCGGGGGCGCAGGCATACGTCCAGCCGGTGAGGGGCTGCAGGCGAGCACTGACCTCCGAGAGTTGGGGGACGCGGTCGGCCGGCAGGTCGAGGGCGGCCTTCGCGGCGAGGTATTCGGAGTGGGCACGCACGGCGTGCTTGGGGGCGAGTTCGGCGCTGGCAATCCGCCAGACCTCGTTCTCGGCATCGGTGTAGTCGATGACCGGGATCGGCGTCCCGGGCGTCCAGGCGAGGGCGGCTGCCGCGATCTCGCCGCGGCGCCCGCGATACGCCGCATCGGTGAAGCCGGGGTGATCCGCGCCGAGATGCACCTCGACCCGGCCATCGGCGTGTTCGGTCACCGGTGAGTAGAGCTGGCCTTCGTCGAACATCGCGGGCCCCTTTCGCGTGGCCGGACGACCTTGTCCGGCACCATCCGTGGTGTGACCTCAGGACACCACGAAGGGCACGGGGCTGGCTAGTGTGCCCAGTAGCCTAGGGCAATTGGCGCAGAATCGATGAGTCTTTCGGGATGGCCGATGGTCAATGTGCCCATTCTTGTCAGAATCCGCTGGCGCTTTCGCCGGAGCGATTGCTCCGGAGGGCACCGGCCTGACTCATCGCGATGTCGACACCGGCTTCGCCGGACCTTGTGCCTTCGATCCCGTCTCGGCGACGCCGAGCGGTGACCGCGCCGAGCGCCAGGATCACGAAGAGCAACGCGTCGAGTGCGAACCACATGGCTGCTACCCCTTTCGACGGGTGTGTCCTGAGTGTGACGCACCCCGGCTCCCATGGATCCCGTTGGCGCAGTCGGGTTCCACCGCAGATGGACCCTGGCCCGCGCTCAGCGCGGGCCAGGGCCGTCTGGGCCGCTCGATTGCGTGCGGCCTAGTCCGATCCGAGGCCCTGCTTGATGACGCCCATGACGGAGGAGTCGGCCAGGGTCGTCACGTCCCCGATCTCGCGGCCCTCGGCCACGTCCTTGAGCAGGCGCCGCATGATCTTGCCCGAGCGGGTCTTGGGCAACTCCGTGACGATCATGATCGTGCGCGGCTTGGCGATCGGGCCGATCTCCTTGGCCACGTGATTGCGCAACTCGGCGATCATCGCTTTCTCATCGGCGGCCACCTCGTCGGCGTGCTCGGAACGCACGATGACGAAGGCGCACACCGCCTGGCCGGTGGTCTCGTCGGACGCGCCGACCACGGCCGCCTCGGCGACGGCCGGGTGTGAGACGAGGGCGGATTCGATCTCGGCGGTGGAGAGTCGGTGACCGGAGACGTTCATGACATCGTCGACCCGGCCGAGCAACCAGATGTTGCCGTCGGCGTCGTACTTTGCGCCATCGCCGGCGAAGTAGTACTTCTCGCCGAACCGGCTCCAGTAGGTCTGCTTGTAGCGCTCCGGGTCGCCCCAGATGCCGCGCAGCATGGCCGGCCACGGCTTGGTCAGCACGAGGTAGCCGACCTTGTCCGCCTCGGCGAACGGCATACCTTCATCGTCGAGGATCTCGGCGCAGATGCCGGGAATGGGCTTTTGAGCCGACCCGGGTTCGAGCGTGGTGACGCCGGGGAGCGGGGAGATCATGATGGCGCCGGTCTCGGTCTGCCACCAGGTGTCGACGATCGGGCAGCGGTCGCCGCCGATATACTTGCGATACCAGAGCCAGGCCTCGGGATTGATCGGCTCACCGACCGAGCCGAGCACCCGCAGCGAGGACAGGTCGAACTTCTCGGGGATGTCGTGGCCCCACTTCATGAAGGTCCGCACGGCGGTCGGCGCGGTGTAGAGGATGGTCACCTTGTACTTCTGGATGATCTCCCACCACCGGCCCTGGTGCGGAGTGTCCGGCGTGCCCTCATACATGACTTGGGTGGCGCCGAGCGCCAACGGTCCGTAGACGATGTAGGAGTGGCCGGTCACCCACCCGATGTCGGCGGTGCACCAGTAGACGTCGCTCTCGGGGTGGACGTCGTGGACCACGGCGTTGGTGTAGGCGCACTGCGTCAAATAGCCACCGGTGGTGTGGAAGATGCCCTTGGGCTTGCCGGTGGTCCCGGAGGTATAGAGGATGAAGAGCGGGTGCTCGGCGTCGTGTGGGACGGGCGTGTGCTCCTCGCTCGCGGCGTCCACGACATCGGACCACCACAGGTCGCGGTCGGCGTTCCACGGCGTGTCCTGGCCGGTCCGCTTGACGACCAGCACCTTCTCCACGGTCGTGTCCGCGTGATCGAGCGCGGCGTCGACGGCCGGCTTGAGTGCGCTCGGGGCGCCGCGGCGGTAGCCGCCGTCGGCGGTGATGACCACCTTGCACTGGGCATCATTGATGCGCGTATTGAGGGCCTCGGCCGAGAAGCCGCCGAAGACCACCGAGTGCGGGGCGCCGATCCGGGCGCACGCGAGCATCGCGATGGCGGCCTCGGGGATCATCGGCAGGTAGATCGCGACGGTGTCGCCCTTACCCACACCGAGCGACTCCAGCGCGTTGGCGGCCTTGCTGACCTCGCGCTGCAGGTCGGCATAGGTGATCGTCCGGGAGTCGCCCGGCTCGCCCTCGAAGTGAATGGCGACCCGGTCGCCATGGCCGGCCTCGACGTGGCGGTCGACGCAGTTGTAGGCCGCGTTGAGTTCGCCGCCGACAAACCACGAGGCGAAGGGTGCGCCCGACCAGTCCAGCGTCTGGGTGAAGTCCGTTGCCCAAGAGAGGTATTTGCGGGCCTGCTCGGCCCAGAAGCCCTCGTGATCGTCGGCTGCCGCGGCATACATCGCCTCGGTCCCATTGGCCTGCGCGGTCAGAGCGGGGTCGGGCGGGAAGGTCGGATGGCCGTGGGAGAGGCTTTCGGTGGACACAAGAACTCCTTCGTTCCGGGGCGTTGGGTCAAGACTTCCCCTCCGCGCCCCGCTGAGCAAGCGCGACGGTGTCCGTATGCCGCGAACGCGCCCCATCGTGCGACGAGCGGCGGTCGCTGAGTAGGTGGGGCACAAGATGTTTGGGGAGTTGCCGAGTGTTTATCGTGGGCGGATGAGCATCGTTGTCGCCTATACCCCGGACCCCGCGGGTCAGTCCGCGCTCGACTGGGGCATCGCCGAGGCCAAGCTGCGCGGGACGGATCTGATCGTCGTGAACGCCACCCGCGGCGTGGCGCGCATCGATCCGCGGCTGGCCGGCTCCGGTGAGGTGCGCGACGTCGATGAGGTGCTCGGCGCGGCGGGCATCGAGCACTCGATCGTCCAGCCGACCGGTCCGGATGTGGTGGACCTCGTGCTCGCCGAGGTCGAGCGCGCGGGGGCGGACCTGCTCGTCCTGGGGCTGCGCCGGCGCACTCCCGTGGGCAAACTGATCATGGGCAGCACGTCCCAGCGCCTGCTGCTCGACAGTCCGGTCCCCGTCTTCGCCGTGCGCCCGGGGCCCGCCTGATGGCCGGCCAGGGTGCCGGCCGGACTCGCGTCGAGCACGACTCGATGGGGGAGGTGCGCGTCCCCTCTGGCGCCCTCTGGCGCGCGCAGACCCAGCGCGCGGTGGAGAACTTCCCCATCGGCGGTGGTCCGGTGCCCATGCCCGTGGTCCATGCCTTGGCCCGGATCAAGGGCGCGGCGGCCCGGGTGAACGTGCGGCTGAAGGTGATCGATGCGGATGCGGCGGCCGCGATCGCTGCCGCTGCCGCCGATGTGGTCGCCGGGCGCTATGACGAGCACTTCCCGATCGACGTCTTCCAGACTGGCTCGGGCACCTCGACCAATATGAATGTCAACGAGGTGCTCGCCGAACTCGCCGCCCGCGCGGGCGCCGAGGCCCACCCCAATGACACGGTCAACGCCGGCCAGTCGAGCAATGACGCCTTCCCGTCGGCGATTCACCTCGCCGCGCTCGTGCAGTGCCGCGATGTCCTGATCCCAGGCCTGGAAGCGCTCCGGGATGCGTTGTCCCGCAAGGCGATCGAATTTGCCGACCTGGTCAAGTCGGGCCGCACTCACCTAATGGATGCGACGCCCGTGACGCTGGGACAGGAGTTCGGAGGCTATGCGGCCGCGGTGGGCTTGGGCATCGAACGGGTGGAATCGGCATACGGGCGGGTTGGGGCGTTGCCGCTCGGCGGCACGGCCGTCGGGACGGGCATCAACGCACCGGCCGGCTTCGCCGCGGCCGTGATCGCCGATCTCGCGCACGAGACCGGTTTGCCGCTGACCGAGGCCTCGAACCACTTCGAAGCGCAGGGCGGGCGCGATGCCCTCGTCGAGCTGTCCGGGCAACTACGCGTGGTCGCCGTGAGCCTGACCAAGATCTGCACCGACCTGCGCTGGCTCGGCAGCGGACCGAGCGCCGGGCTCGGCGAGATCGCCCTGCCCGATTTGCAGCCGGGGTCGAGCATCATGCCGGGCAAGGTCAACCCGGTCCTGCCCGAAGCGACGCTGATGGTCTGCGCCCAAGTCATCGGCAATGACGCCGCGATCGCCTGGGCCGGCGCGGCCGGCAACTTCGAACTCAACGTCATGATGCCGGTGATCGCGCGCAACCTGATCGACTCGATCCGGTTGCTGGGCAACGCTTCTCGCGTCCTGGCCGGGCGGTGCGTCGACGGCATCACCCCGCACCCCGACCGGATGCGCGCGTATGCCGCGTCCTCACCCGCCATCGTCACCCCCCTCGCGCCGCTGATCGGCTACGAGGCTGCGGCCAGGGTCGCCAAGGATGCGCTGGCCCACGGGCGTACGATCCGCGACAGTGTCGTGGCGTTGGGCTACCTCGAGCGCGGGGAACTGACGGAGGCCGACCTCGACGCTGCCTTGGACATCGCCGCCATGACGCGCGGCGCCGACTGAGAGGACCACGCCCGTGGACATCACGACCTTCACCCTGCGCTCCGGCGATGGAACCGAGATTGTGACCGACAAATGGTCCGGCGGGGCCGATCCCAAAGCGGTCGTCATCGTCGCCCACGGCATGGGCGAGCACTCGGCGCGCTACCAGCGCTTCGGTCAGGCACTCGTCGATGCCGGCTATGTGGCTTACGCACCCGACCACCGCGGGCACGGTCGCACGGCGGGTGACCCGGCGGCATACGGCGATTTCGGGGTGGGCGGCTGGGAGGCATTGGTCGGCGACCTCGGGCTGGTGGTCGCCCGAGCGCGGGCTGAATACCCGGCACTTCCGGTGGCGATCTTTGGGCACAGCATGGGCTCGATGGCCTTGCAGCAGTACCTCATCGACCACAGCGCCGACATCGACGCGGCCGCGCTGTCCGGCACGACGGCCGTGGACATCGCCCTCGCCGACCTCGACCCGGACGCCGAGCCCGATCTGTCCGGATTCAATGGAGCCTTCGAGCACCGGACGGGCTACGAGTGGCTCAGCCGCGACGAGGCCGAGGTCGACACGTATGTTGCGGACCCGGCGTGCGGGTTCGGACTGCATGCCGGGTCGATGCGCGGCTTCAAGGAGGGGCCGACTGCGGCGAGCGCGCCCGACCAGGTCGCCAAGGTGCGGCCGGACCTGCCGATCTATCTCGCGTCCGGCGATATGGACCCGCTCGCCGGGGGCGGGGCGTTGATCGAGTTGGTTGGCCAGCGCTATCGCGATGCCGGCGTGCGCGATGTCGAGGTGCACCTCTACCCGCAGGCGCGGCACGAGATCCTGAACGAGACCAATCGCGACGAGGTGACCGCGGACCTGCTCGGCTTCTTCGATCGGACCATCGGCGAGGCTGGCGCGGCCGCGCGATAGGTTCGCGGGCATGACCGAAGCGGCCGAGCGGCACGTGCCGCAGGTGCGGGAGTTTCCCGTGGCCTGGCCGGTGGCGACCCGGTGGACGGACAATGACATGTTCGGACACCTGAACAATTCGGTCTACTACGCCCTCTGGGATAGCGCCATCAACGCCTGGCTGGCCCGCGAGATCGACGCCGACCCGATGACGGATGCGGCGATCCCGCTGGTCGCGGAGTCCGGTTGCCGTTATGTCGGCGAGCTCGCCTATCCCGCTGACCTGGTCGTTGGCATCCGCGCCGATCGCGTCGGTGGCTCGTCGGTGACCTTCGCGCTCGCCCTCTACGCCGCGGGAGCGGGTCCCGAAGATCTCGTCGCCGCCGTCGGCCGCTGGGTCCATGTTTATGTCGACCGGGTCACCCGGCGGCCCCGCCCGATCCCCGCGGTCGCGCGGGCGGTGTACGAGGCCGCCCGGTGACCGACCCGACGAATGGAGTGAGCTGACGATGCGCGTGGCGATTGCGGCGGCCGGCAGTGCCGCCGAGATTCGAGAGGCGGCGGCGCAGTGCCAGGCCCGCGGCATCGGCCGGCTCACGGTCGCCGAGACCGGCGCCGACCCCTTCGTCCAATTGGCGTATGCCGCGCCGGCCGCCCCCGATGTCGAACTCGCCACCGGCGTGGCGATCGCCTTCGCCCGCACTCCGATGACCTTGGCGTATGCCGCGTGGTCGCTCCAGGACGTCGCTGGCGGGCGCTCCGTGATCGGCTTGGGATCGCAGATCCAGGCGCACATCGAGCGCCGGTTCGCGATGCCGTGGTCGGCGCCGGCCGCGCGGATGCGGGACTTCATCCTGGCCACGCGGGCGATCTGGGCGGCCTGGCAGGACGGGGCCAGGCTGAACTACCGGGGTGACTTCTATGCGCACACCCTGATGAACCCCCTCTTCGTGCCGCCCGCATTGGCAGCAGGCCCGCCGCCCATCCAGCTCGCCGCCGTGGGCCCGAAGATGTGCGAGGTCGCCGGGTCGGTCGCGGACGGCCTGGCCACGCACCCCTTCGGCTCCGCGTCCTACCTTCGCGCCGAGGTGCTGCCCATCATCGAGCGGGCGCGGGCAGCGGCCGTGGAGGCGGGGGCACGGCATACGGCTCGGCCGTTCTCGGTGGATGCGGGTGTATTGATCGCGACCGGTCGCGATGACGCCGAGATCGCCGAGGCGACGGCGGCGGTGAGGGGGCGAATCGCGTTCTACGGCAGCACGCCGGCCTATCTCGGCGTGCTCGCCCACCACGGCCGGGCCGATGTGGGCCCACAGTTGCACGCGCTCTCTGTGCGGGGCCAGTGGCGGGAGATGGCCGCGCTGGTCGACGACGAGCTCCTGCACGCGCTCGCTGTGGTCGGTGACCCCGCCACGTGCGCAGCCGCCATCCACGAGCGGTATGCCGGTGTGGCCGATGTCGTGACCCTCAACGGCAGCCTGGCCGCACCCCACGCCGCCCTCCTGGACGCCGCGGCTGCCCTCACCCGCCTGGCCGGCTGAGCGGCTCCGCCCTACGTCGACGGGCCGGAACCGGCCTTTCGACGGGCCTGAACCGGCCTCTCGACGGGCCTAAACGCGGGCGTGTCAACCGGATGATGGGTACGCGCGTGGATGAGGCGACCACACCGCATACGCGCAAGATCGGGGAAGCCGACATGACCACCATCACCCGCCGCATCACCACCCTCGGCGCAGCCGCCGCGCTCGCCGTCTCCGCCCTCGCCGGCGCCTCGGCCACGGCAGCCCCGGCTTCGGCTCCGGCCGCCGGAACGTCGGCGCTGTGCCACTACGGCTGGGGATCCCTGCCGAAGGTCTCCGCCACGATGGTGGCCGGGCCGCTGACCAACCTTCGCGCGGGCAAGCACACCTGCTTCGACCGGCTCGTCGTGGACGTGCGCGGCAGTGCGCCGGGCTATCGCGTCGAGTATGTCGACCAGATCATCCAGGACGGCTCCGGCACGATCGTCCCGGTGCGCGGTGGCGCCAAGATCAAGATCACCGTCAACGCCCCGTCGTATGACGGGAACGGCCAGATCGTCTACCAACCGGCCAACCCCAAGGAAGCCGTCAATGTCACCGGCTACGCCGCCCTACGCCAGGTGCGCTGGCTCGGCTCCTTCGAAGGCACCAGCGAGTTCGGCGTCGGCGTCCGCGCCCGGACGCCCTTCCGGGTGACCAAACTGACCGACGCCGGCACCTCCCGCCTGATCATCGACATCGCTCACAACTGGTGACCACCTGGCAGGCCCCCCGCCCGAAAGTCCGGGCGGGGGGCCTGTCCATTGCCTGCGTCCAACGCAGACCTGACGCGAGCGGTCAGTGGTTGATGGCCTCGGCGACGCCGTGGCCGGTCAGGGCGCGCACCTCCATCTCGGCGTACTTCTCGGCGTTGTGCTCCGTGGACAGCTTGCTGCCCAGCCAGCCGAGGAAGAACGCGAGCGGGATCGAGATCAGGCCCGGGTTGTCCAGCGGGAACCAATGGAAGTCGACGGTCGGGTCGGTGAACATCGACGGGCTCAGGGTCACCGTGGTGCCGTCGGCGAGCTTGGTGGGGACGCCGGGCTTGCCCGAGACCACGGGGCTGAAGATGATCAGCACGATCGACGAGATCAGACCGCCGTAGATCGACCAGAGTGCGCCCCGGGTGTTGAAGCCCTTCCAGAACAGCGAGTAGAGGATCGTCGGCAGGTTCGCCGACGCGGCGACCGCGAAGGCCAGGGCCACGAGGAAGGCGATGTTCTGACTCTTGGCCAGCATGCCGCCGAAGATCGCGACGATGCCGATGGCGATGGCGGCGATGCGCGCCATCTTGACCTCTTGATCCTGGGTGCTGACGCCCTTCTTGAAGACTTCCTTGTAGAGGTCGTGGGCGAAGGTCGCCGACGCGGTGATCGTCAGGCCGGCGACCACCGCGAGGATGGTCGCGAAGGCGATGCCGGAGACGATGCCCAACATCCACGACCCGCCGAGGTGGAAGGCCAGCAGCGGGGCGGCCGAGTTGGCCTTGCCCGGAGCGCCGTTGATCTCGTCCGGGCCTACCAGGGCGCCGGCGCCGAAGCCGATAATCAAGGTCAGCAGGTAGAAGCCACCGATCAGCCAGATCGCCCACTCCACCGACTTGCGTGCCTGCTTGCTCGTCGGGACCGTATAGAAGCGCTGCAGCACGTGCGGCAGGCCGGCGGTCCCGAGGACGAGAGCCATCGAGAGGGAGATGAAGTCGATCTTGCTCGTCGTCGTCTTGCCGTATTTCGCGCCATAGTGCAGCAGGCTGCCCGCGACCGCGTCCGGGGTCGTCGTGGTGCCGGCCTTGGCCGCCGCGGCCACCGCCTTGGCGGTCGTCTGCGATTCGGCGGACTTCGTGATGGCGTCACCGAACAGGCCGGAGAGGCTGCCGCCGGCCTTGCCGAGCACCCATACGGTCATGATCGCCGCCGCGGAGATGAGCAGGATGGCCTTGATGATCTGCACCCAGGTCGTGCCCTTCATCCCGCCGATGAGGACATAGGTGACCATGACGGCGCCGACGACGGCGATGACGAGGTTCTGCGCGGTGTTGCCCGTGACACCGAGGAGCAGCGAGACGAGGGCGCCGGCGCCAGCCATCTGGGCCAGGAGGTAGAAGAGCGAGACGCACAGGACCGAGACCGACACCGCGATGCGGATCGGGCGCTGCTTGAGCCGGTAGGCGAGCACATCGGCCATCGTGAAGCGGCCGGTGTTGCGCATCAGTTCCGCGACGAGAAGGAGCGCGACCAGCCAGGCGACGAGGAAGCCGATGGAGTAGAGGAAGCCGTCCATACCCGAGAGGGCGATGGCTCCCGCGATGCCAAGGAAGGACGCCGCGGACAGGTAGTCGCCGGCGATGGCGATGCCATTCTGGCGGCCGGAGAAGGCGCCGCCGGCCGTGTAGTACTGCTCGGCGGTCTTTTTGCCGCCGGCGACCTTGATGACGATTGTCAAGGTGACCAGGACGAAGATGACGAAGATCGTGATGTTGAGCTTGGGGTTGCCGACCGTCGTGGCGGCCGCGAGGGCGGTGAGCGATGCCATGTCAGCGGCCCGCCTCGTGCGCGATGGTGGCGCTGACGGCCTCGGCGGCGGGGTCGAGTTCGCGGTTGGCCCAGCGCGCGTAGATGAAGGTGATCGCGAAGGTCGTCACGAACTGCAGCAGCCCGAAGATCAGGCCGACGGTGATCTTGCCGAAGAGGATCTTGTTCATGAAGCTCGAGGCGAAGATCGACAAGAGGACATAGAGGAAGTACCAGGCGAGGAAGAACGCGGTCATCGGGAAGACGAAGCCGCGGAACTTGCGCCGGAGCGCCTGGAATTCTGGCGTCTGTTGTACGGCGATATAGGTATCGCCGGCGGTCTGAGGCTGGGTCGCCACGGTCACCTTCTTCAATCGGACGTGCGGTGGCGGGCAGCGCGCACCCGCCGTTGGGTTTGCCCAGCCTCACGCCTGCCCCGGCGCCGGCGCCACAGACGGCACGCCGTCGCTCGCTAGGCGGGTCTCGTGCTCGCCGGGCGGGTTCGCGGGCGTCGCCAGGCGGTCGTTTGAGCGCGCTCAACGGTCGAATCCCCAGGTCATGGGTGGTGGTGCGTCGACGCCGCGGGTGCCACCGGGCATCGGGAGGGGCCCCGTCGACGGGGTGACCCGTCACGGGGGAAGCAGGGCCTCTGGCGTATGCAGGCGGCCCAGCGTTCGGGTCGTATGCGCCGGCGTCCGCTCCGGGGTCAGCCGCGAGACGACGACCATGGTTGTGAATGCCAGGGGCGCCGACCAGGCCGCCGGTTGGGTGAGCAGCAGGCCGATCCAGCCTGCCGTATCGCCGGCCCGGAAGGCCGTGGTGATAGCGGCCACCGCGGCGGTGACTCCGACCGCCAACCCCGCTGCGGCGCCGGCGGTCGTCAGCCGCGGCCACCACACCCCCAGCACGAGCAGCGGCGCGAAGGTCGAGGCGGCCACGGCGAAGGCCAGGCCGACCATGGTCGCCAGGCCCACGGGGCGCAGTAGGGGCGCGATCACCAGGGGGACCACGACCGCCGCGATCGCCGCGATCCGGAAACCCGTCACACCAAAGGCGTCATCGCCGGTGAGCCGTCGCAGGTAGGGCCGCAGGACGTCCTGGTCGAGGACCCCCGAGATGGAGATGACCAGCCCGGAGGCGGTGCTGAGGAAGGCCGCAAAGGCCCCGCCCGCCAGCATCGCCCCGAGGACCGTGGCGAGGGTGTCATCGGCGACGAGCTGGGGCAGGCGCAGGACGAGGGAGTCCACGCGCATCCCCGCCGGCAGGGTGGGCGCATAGCTCTGTCCGAGGATCGCGTAGACCGGGGGAAAGAGGTAGAAGATTCCGAGCAGCCCCAGGACCGACACCGTGGTGCGCCGCGCGTCGCGACCATCGGGGTTGGTGTAGAAGCGGACGAGGACATGCGGCAAACCCATCGTCCCGAGCGAGAGGGCCAGCAGCGTCGAGTAGGTCGAGTAGAGCCCCTGACTGGTGGTGGCGCCGGGCGCCTCGAAGGCGGGAAAGGCCAACGGGGTGCTCGCGGATTCCCGGTGCCAGATCGCCAACAGCACGAACGCGGGGATGGCGATGGCGCACAACTTGATCCAGTACTGCATCGCCTGGATGAGCGTGATCGAGCGCATCCCGCCAGTGGCCACGCCGGCATACACCACGACCGCCAGGACGACGCTGCCCGCCCATGCCGGCCAACCGGTGGCCTGGCGCAGGGCCAGGCCGGCGGCCTGGAACTGGGGCACCAGGTAAAGAATGCCGATGGCAATGGTCAGCAGCGAGGACGCCGACCGGATCCGGGGCGACTCCAGCCGCAACTCGGCGAAGTCGGAGAGCGTGTAGGCGCCCGACCGGCGCAATGGTGCGGCCACCAGGACCAGGAGCACGAGATACCCGACCGTGTAGCCGATCGGGAACCACAGCATGCTCGGCCCACGGTCGTAAACGAGCCCAGCGACGCCGAGAAAGGATGCGGCAGAGAGGTATTCGCCGCCGATGGCGCTCGCGTTGCGCCACGGCGTGACCGCTCGCCCGGCGACATAGAAATCCGAGGTGGCCCGCGACATGCGCAACCCCAGGCTGCCCACGCTGAGGGTCGCGAGGCAGACCAGCACGATGGCGACGAGGCTGGCTGGGTGCATCAGGACCGATTGACGACGTCGACGAAGGCGGACTCGAGCCTTTCGGCCGCCCGCACATAGAAGCGAGCCGCGAGGACGGCCGCGGGATAGACGGCCAGGCCGAGCACGAGCCAGGGCAGCGGCAGCGGGCCGACGGGCAGGGTGCGGGCGGCCGGGATCAAGGCAAAGGCCAGCGGCACGATGCCGATTGTCAGGGTGCCGACGATCAGGATGCTCAGCGCCAACCGCAACTGCGCGCGCATCAGCCCGTGCAGATAGATCGTGCCGAGGGTCGTCTGGTCGCTCAGTTCCTCGGCCACCGGCCGGGTCGTATGCCGTGGCGCTTGCCGCCGCGACGCCGTCACCCGAACGCGCTCGGGCGCGTGCCGCGGGCCGCGTGGCTCGGTCGTCATCCGGCACCCGCAGGGCGGCTGAGCAAGTGCTGACGCAGGTCGCGCATGTGCCGGCGGCTGACTTGCAGATCGACCGTGCCCACCCGCACCGTGCACTTGCCGTGGTCCATGCGCACTTGGCTGACGTGATGCATCGAGACCAGGGTGCTTCGGTGAATGCGCATGAAACCCGCTGCGGCCCAACGCTCTTCAAGGGTGTTGAGCGGAATGCGCACGAGGTGCGACTCGGTGTCCGTATGCAGCCGGGCGTAGTCCCCGTGTGCCGTCACATAGCGGATGTCACGGCGGGTGACGAAGCGCGTCACTCCGCCGAGTTCGACGGGGATTTTCTCCTCATCGTCACGCGGCTCCCCGCCCGCGGGCGTCACGGAGGCGACGACCCGGCGCACCGCCTCCGCGAGCCGTTCGGGCCGGACCGGCTTCATCACATAGTCGATGGCGTCGACGGCGAAGGCATCGACCGCATGCTGGTCGTAGGCCGTGACGAAGACGACGGCCGGCCGGCTGGCGAAGCGGGCGAGGACGCGCGCCAACTCCATCCCGTCCAGGCCGGGCATCGAGATGTCGGAGAAGACGACGTCGACGCGTTCGTTCTCGAGGGTGCGCAGCGCGTCGGTGCCCGAGGCGGCGACGTGGACGACACCGATCCGGTCGTCTTGTTCCAGCAGGAAACGCAACTCCGAGCGCGCCGGCGCCTCGTCGTCGACTACCAGGGCGGTCAGCCCGCCCTCCTCTAGCCTGGTCATCGTTTGGAAGCCTAGGGCAGGTGGTCGGCTGCGCCGTGAGCCGCCGGCAGGAACTTCGGCACGCGGAAACTGACGCGCATGCCAGCTCCCTTTGCCGTGTCGACAACCAAGCCCATCTCATCGCCATAGATCGTTCGCAGCCGGGCGTCGACATTGCCCAGCCCGTGGGAGTCGCTCTCGTGGGTGCCGTCCAGAACGGCTTGGATCCGTCGTGGGTCGGCACCCACGCCGTCGTCCTCCACGACGATCTCGGCCTCGCCGCCGCGATCGGCCGCCGTGATCGAGACCGTGCCGGGCCGTTCGCTCTGCGCCAGGCCGTGGCGGACAGCGTTCTCGACCAGCGGCTGGATGGCCAGATAGGGGACCGTCACCGCAAGCACTTCGGGGGCGATGAGCAGCGAGACCTGGAGCCGCTCGCCGAATCTGGCCTGCTCCAACACGAGATAGCGTTCGACATTGCGCAACTCGTCGGCAAGCGTGGTGAATGCGCCGCCCTTGCGTAGGGCATAGCGGGTGAAGTCGGCAAACTCCAGAAGCAGGTCGCGGGCCCGGTCGGGGTCGGTGCGCACGAAGGAGGCGATCGCGCCGAGCGAGTTGTAGATGAAGTGCGGCGAGATCTGCGCGCGCAGGGCGGCGAGCTCGGCCTCCGTCGCGCGGCTGCGCTCCTTGCCCAGCTCGGCGAGCTCCACCTGCGCCGAGACCCACCCGGCGACCTCCGCGGTCGCCCGGGCCAGCCCGGCGGTGGCCTGCGGTCCGTATGCCGCGAGCGCACCGACGACGCGCCCCTCCGTCGTGATGGGGGCGATGACCGCAGCGCGGATCGGGCAGTCGAGATCGGCGCAGGTCACCTCGCCGTGGTCGAGGACGACGATGGATCCCTCGGTCAGCGTGGTCGCCGCCAAGGTGGCCGCGACGTCGGCGTGATGCCCGCCCGTGCCTTCCCAGGTCACACTGCGCGTCAGATCGGTCAGGGCCAGGGCCGGTGTGCCGAGCAGCGTGCGCAGGTGTCTGGCGGCCTTGCCGCTGCTGCGTGAGGACAGGCCGCCGTCAAGGTGACGAGCGGCGAGCGCGGCCGTGTGCAAAGTTTCGTAGGTCGCGCGGTCGGCGTCGCTGAGGAAGCCGCGATGCCGGCCACGGATGGTGCCCTGGAGACGGATGACACCCCATACGAGCACGATGGCGGCCAGCGTGACCAACGCGCTTGGGACGTCGAACCGGTTCATGGCAACCAGACCTTAGACGCGGCCACCGACATGGTGCGGCCCCGGCTGGGGGGGAACAGCCGGGGCCGCGAGCGCTTGGTGCTCTCGGGGGGTGAGCGCCAAACGCCGGTTGCTCGACCCGAAGGGAGCGACCTAGTGCCAATGTTGGACCCGGCGAGCGCGATCCGCAACCGAAGACGCGCGGTTGCGCGCGGTTTTCTGACCAGGTGGCCGGATTTCGGTCGGGCGGCGGGTTGCCATGTCCCTCTTGACACCGCGACGCTTATCGACTATCAATACATCGACAGTCAATATGTCGATAATCGATAAGGAGTGAACATGAGCTCAACAGCTCGCAGCAACCGCCTCACCCAGGTCGTCGTCGAGGCGATCGTGGCCCTGGCCGTCGTCATGGCCGCACTCACCGGACTCGGCTACCTGATCGGGCCGTACGGCGCCGGCCTGGTCCACGGCAAACCCAGCTGGCCACTGATCGGCCCGGGACAGTACGCGATGACCGTCGAGACCGAACTCGACACCGACGTGACGATCACGGGCGCACCGACGACCACCGAAACCACGTCCGGAACGGTCGACGCGGCCACCGGCCAGCGGCCCGCAGCCGTCGGACGACCCATCACCGCGACCGTCGAGTTCGACGGGCCGACCGCTGGTCAGCGCTGGGCCTGGGCGATCTGGCAGGCGGCCGGCCCCCTGCTCTCGGCCTTCGGTCTCGGCATCGTCCTGGTCATGCTCCGGTCGGCCCGAAGGGAGGACCCCTTCGACAAGGCGAATCTGCGCCGGCTGCAGGCCCTGACCTTCCTCGTGCTCGTCGGTGGCACGCTCGTTTCCTGGGGCGGGGCCTTCGTGCGGCGCTGGCTGCTGGACAACTCCGCGGTCGCCGACATCGTGCCGTTGGACTTCCATTTCAGCTTTCTGCCGATCATCGGTGGCGTGCTGCTGGCGATGTTGACGGAGGTCTGGCGGCGGGGCGTGGCGATGCGCACTGAGCTCGAGGGCCTGATCTGAGATGCCTCCCGAGGACGAAGGCCGCATCCTGTGCCATCTCGATCAGCTGCTGGCCGATCGCGAGATGACGCTGACCGAGTTGTCGAAGCGCGTCGACATGACGCTGGCCAATCTCTCGATCCTGAAGAACAACCGCGCCAAGGCGATCCGCTTCTCGACGCTGACGGCCATTTGCGATGCCCTGCACTGCACGCCCGGTGACCTGCTCACCGTGATCGCGCCCTGAGGGCGAGTCAGGTCAGGCGGCCGGCGAGAACGGCGTCCGCGATCCGCCGCCCTTCGCCGGCGCCGGCGACCACCGCATCCGCGCAGTGGTCCAGCCACAGCAGCAGGCCGTCCAAACGCCCCAGCCCGTATGCCTGCAGCCCCCCCTGGTAGGCCACCGATCCCTTCGCTCCGTGCCCGGCCTCGGGGACGACCACCCCGGTCGGGTCCAGGCCGGTGGCGCGCAGCAGCGTCCGGTCCAGCGCGCGGGCGACCAGCCCGTTGCCGCGCTCGAAGGGTCGGACGTGGGCGATCTCGGCGTGGGCGAGGGCCAGCTTGAGCAGGGCCGGGGCGTCGGAGGTGAGGATGTGATCGAGCTGGGCCAGGCGCTCGGCGATCGCTTCGGGTCCGGGCGCCGGGCCGAGGTCGGCAAACTCCGGGCTGGTGGGGCTGGTGCGGGGGCGGCCGAGTTGGTCCGGTGCGACCAACTCGGCCGCTGCCGCGAGGTGGAGTCGGGCGAGCGTTTGCCGGGGGCTGGTCAGGGCCGTCGCGGCCAGGGCCTCGGTCTCGGCGGTGGCGGCCATCGCGCCGTGGATGATGCGCTCGGTCGGATCGGGGTCGGTGGCGCGCGCCCGGGCACCGCGCATGAGGTCTCGCACGATGTCGACCGTGCTCCGGGCCCCGTCGAGCTCGGCGCTCGCCCAGGCGCCGCGAATACGGGACTCGGCGGCGGCTTCGGGAATGCGGCGGCGCAGCGCCTGATGCCAGCGCAACTCGGTGCAGGCCGCGCGGGAGCGCTCGCTGGCCGCCTGTACGCGAGGGTGCTCCGTCAGGGCGCGCAGGGCGGTATTCGGGTCGGACACGGGGGCCACCCTACGAGTTATCCACAGGCCCGCCGGCATCGGGTGGCCGGGATCACCATCGTGGGCAAGGCTGATCGGCATGACGATTCTCGGCGTGGCCGGCGCTTCCGGCGGAGTGGGGACATCCACCCTGTCGGTGGCTCTCGGGGTGGTCGCGGCCCGGCGCGGGCTCGCCTCCTGTGCCGTTGACGGGGACTTTGCGGGGGGTGGATTGCAGGTCACGGCCGGTGTCGAGCATCTGCCCGGTCATCGGTGGGGGCACCTGAACGAGGTCGAGGGCCGGGTCGATGGAGCGCGCTTGCTGGAGCGTCTCCCTGCGGCGGGCGACGGGTGCCCGGTGCTGTCGGCCGGGCGAATGAGCCATGTGCTGGATGCGCTTGTCCCGGAACGGATTCCCGAGCCCGTTGTGCGTGACGTGCTCGCCGGTCTCGACGACGCCTGCGATCTCGTGGTGGTCGATTGGGGCCGGTCCGCGCCCGCTCCCGGCGCAGTCGGGTTGTTGGTCGTCGGGCTGAGCGCTCGCGGGCTGGCCGATGCCGAGGCCTGGCTGGGCACGCACGGCAGCGACAACCTCGCCGGCATCATCGCCCGGGCCCCCAAGGTCGACGACCGGCTCGCCGTGGCGACAGGGGAGCGACTGGGACTGCCCTTGCTTGGTGTCCTCGAGGACGACCGTTCGGTGCGGGCCGCCGAGCGGCGGGGGACCGCACCCGGGTCGGTGCGGCGCGGGCCGTTGCGGAGGTTGGCTGAGCGGCTGGTGACGGTGGCGGCGACGACGGAACCGAGCAGGCATACGGCTCGGGCAGGACGCGGCCGTGCGCTTCGGTGAGGGGATCGAGGAGGCGATCCGGTCCGGGCGGGTGCCGGACAGCCAGAGCATTGCCGCCGTGGTGGACGCGTCCGCCGAGCGACTAGGCGCGCGCGGGGTGTGGCGCTCCGAGCGTCGGCTGACCGAGCAGCTCGCCGGTCTCGGGCCGCTCGCCCCCGTGGCCGCCGAACCGGGCGTGACCGACATCCTCGTCAACGGCGACGGGCTGACCTGGCTGGACCGTGGGCGAGGCCTGGAGCGGGTGCCTGAGCGGGACTTCGCGAACCCGGAGGAGGTGCGCCGGTTCGCCGTGCGGCTCGCGGGTTTGGCCGGGCGCCGCTTGGACGACTCCATGCCCTGGGTCGACGGCCTGTTGCCCGGGGCCATCCGGCTGCACGCGATCCTGCCCCCGCTGGCCAGCGACGGGACGACGGTGAGCCTGCGGTTGTTGCGGCGCAGCACCGTTCGGCTCGAGGACCTCGAGCGCGTGGGGATGTGTTCGCCCGCGCAAAGCGAGCGCTTGCGCCGCATGGTCGCCGAGCGTGAGGCCTTCGTCGTGACGGGCGGCACGGGAGCCGGCAAGACGACGCTGCTGGCCGCGCTGCTCGGTGAGGTCGAGAAATCGGAGCGGATCCTGGTGGTCGAGGACGTCCTGGAGATGCCCTTGCATGCCGGGCATGTCGTGCGCCTGCAGGCCCGCCCGGCGAACGTCGAGGGGCAGGGGCTGGTCACGCTGGTCGACCTCGTGCGCCAAGCGCTGCGGATGCGCCCCGACCGGCTGGTGGTCGGCGAGGTGCGCGGTGCTGAGGTCCGGGAGTTGCTGCTGGCACTGAACACCGGCCACGAGGGCGGCTGCTGCACGCTGCACGCCAACCGGCCCGCGGACGTGCCCGCCCGGTTGGAAGCGCTCGGCGCCCTTGCCGGTATGTCGCCCGCCGCCGTCCGTGCTCAAGTCGCCACCGCGATCAAGACCGTCGTGCACGTTGCCCGGACCCCAGCCGGCCGAATGGTCACCGCCGTCGAGGAGCTCTAGACGATGTCGCGCGTCGGGGCGATCTTCCTGCTGCTGCTGGCCGTGATCTTCGCGGCGGTGCTCTGGCCGCGCAGGCCGTCGAGCCGGCGCGGGCCCCTGGCGCGGGCGGACTCCGAGGAGGCGGTGGCGCGGGCACTGGAGTCGGTGGCCATGTGCCTCCAGGCCGGGCTGACCCCGCTGCAGGCGATTGAGACAGTGATCGAGGCGGCAGGCGCAAGCCCGGGCGCCGGGGACGCCCATCCGCAGTTGAGCGCGGTGCTGGTGGAGGTGCGCCGCGCGCTGTCGCGAGGTGAGCCGGCCGGGAAGGTGTGGGTGCGGCATACGCGGCAGTTGCCGGTTCTGCGGTTGGTCGCGGGCGCGTGGTCGCTGACCGAGGCCAGTGGGTCGGCGCTGCGCCCGGCGATGACCTGGTCGGTGGCGCAGGTCCGGGCCAAACGGTCGGCCAAGGAGCGGCTCGACGCGGTCACGGCCGGCGCGAAGTCCTCGATGGGGCTGATGCTGCTCCTGCCGCTGTCCGGGCTGCCGATCGGGGCGTTGGTCGGGGTCACTCCGCGGGAGCTCTACGGTTCGCTGGCCGCGGCCATCTCCTGTGTGCTCGGCGTCTGCTTCGCCGGCGGCGGTCTGATCCTGGCGCGCGGCATGTTGCGGCGCGCGGTGCGACCGCGCGCGCTCGCGCGAGCCGCCGGCGACGGGTCGGCGACCTATGACGACGTCGCCGACGCGGCGATGTTGGTGACCTTGTCGCTGCGCTCGGGTGCGGGGGTTGTCGAGGCTCTCGCCGCCGTGGCGGATGTGAGCATCGCGCGCGTCCGGACCGAGCTGCGGCGCGTCGTGGCCGCCTACCGCTGGGGCCGCTCGCACCGCGACGCCTGGTCCTATGCCGACCCCGCCTGGCAACCGCTGGCCTCGGCACTTGGGCTGGCCCTGGAGCACGGGGCCGCCCCGGCCGAGGCGGTGGCGGCTGCGGGGGAGCGCTTGGCTGCGTCCGAGGGCGCCCGCCTCGAAGCCGCCGCCGGCCGCGCAGGGACCTTTCTGCTGGTCCCGCTGGCGGTGATGTTCTTGCCGTCCTTCGCGCTGACGACGATGATCCCGCTGACGATGGCGCTCGTGCCCCGGGGCGCGAGCGGCTGACCTCGTCGCGACGCCGGTTGACCCGACGGCCCTCGCTCGCCCTCGCGCCGTCGAGCGGCTCCGGGCGGGCCTTGACCTCCCAGTGCTGGGGAATTGGCTATTTGCGTGTCAGGGTCAATGTCGGTCGGTCGAGAGTGCTATTTCAGTCCTATCTCTGACGCAGCAGACTGTACGGGCGAGTGCCCGGTCAAACGCCGCGCGGGCAGGCGACCCAGCCCCTGATCCCCTCGCACGCCGCGCGGGCGAGTGCCTGGTCAAGCGCTTCGAGGACGGCCGACGCACGTCCGCCCGGCGGTTGTGTTTCGTGACGGTCCGTCCACAGGCGTTTCGGCCAAAATCCCTTGATCCACAGGGTTTTTCGCCGACCTTTCGCCGCGGTCCCGGTTCGGACAGATTGGTCCTGTGACCGGCGCTGGGCCGGTCCGACACACCAAGGGGTTGATCCGTATGACAAACAAACTCGCCGCCCGGTATGTGGTGGCCAAGGCGCATCTGGCCGACGAGGCGCACCGCAAGGCCGAGGCCGGCATGGCCACGGCCGAGTGGGCTCTGGTGACGCTCTGCGTCTGCGCCTTCGCCGTGGTCGCGCTGGCCTTCCTCAACAGCACCGGGGCCGGCCTGATCGGCAAGATCCTGACCAAGGCCTTCGGGATGGGCGGCTAGGGATGACCGGATCCTGGCCTCGCGGGCGCGTGCGACGACACGGTCGTCGTGACGTGCCGGGTGGGGGCTCCCGGCTGCGGCCGCGCGCGGCCCGCGAGGCCGGGATCGTCACCCTTGAACTCGCCCTGGGCATGGTCAGTTTCGCCCTTCTTCTGCTGCTGAGCATCACGGCGATCGCCACCGGAGTCGATCATGTCCAGTGCTCCGAGGCCAGCCGGGTGGGTGCTCGGCTGGCCGCTCGGTCTGAGCCGCTCAACGCGATCGTCAGCGGCGCGCTTGCGGTTGCACCGGACGGCTCGCGGGTCTCCGTCCAGGCCGACGGCACCACCGTGACGGTGACCGTCCGCGCGCCGGCCCGCGCACCCTTCGCCGAACTCGGCTGGGATGTTGCTGCCGTTGGCCGGTCCGTTGCACCCATGGAGGACCGATGACCCGGACGATGAGGCTCACCTTGGGTGCGACGGCAGTCCACATCACAGCGTCAACAGTCCACATCACAGCGTCAACAGGCCACAACACAGCGTCAACAGGCCACAACACAGCGTCAACAGGCCACAACACAGCGTCAATCAGAATCCCAGCGTCGACCCAAGCCACACCGTCGACCCGAATCACGGCGTCGGAGGGACGCTCAACTCTCGCCCGACAGGGGAAACGGATCGCGACGCTGCGGCTCTCTCGTCAGGAACCGAGGTCGGTCGGACATGGCCAGCCGGCTGCTACGGCCGGCCGAAGCCGCGCCGAGGCGGGGACGGGCACGGTCCTGACCGTCGTGCTTGTCGGTGCTTTGCTGATCCTGCTGCCTCTGGCGCTGGCTGTCGTCACGGCAGTCCAGGCCAATCAACGCGCCCGCGCCGCGGCCGATCTCGGGGCGATCGCGGCCGCGGGCAGCTTCATCCACGGCGTGGACGCCACCCGCAGTTGCGCCCGAGGCGCGGACCTGGTGACCCGGAACCGCGCCTCGCCGGCGGGTTGCCTGATCCTGCCCGACGGACGGACCACCGTCACGGCCCATGTCGCAGTGGACCTGCCGATCCTCGGTCACCGGATCGCGAGTGCCAGTTCGCGCGCCGGGCCCATCCTTGCCGACTGACTCGGTTCGCTCGCTGGCCGACCGTGCACGGAGGGGTCAACTGCGCGGCGGGGGCGGCGGGGGAGGGGTGCCGGTGCCGCCGTCGGTTGTCTTCCAGCCGACGGTCGAGTCGTCGACCGGCCCGGTGAAGGTGCGCGGCGCGTTCCGTTCGGTCTCCAGGCGCCGGGCGGCGGCCTCCTCAGCGACCTTGCGGTTTTCTTGGGCCTCACGTTCGAGACTCTTGCGCTCCTTGCGCTGGCGCGACTTGCGGCCGATGCCGGCGCGAATCAGGCCATAACCGATGGCCAGCGCCAGGGCCAAACCGAACCCGATCGCCAATAGCGCCAGGGGAGAGAAGCCGATGGTGACGCCGAGGGCGCTCAGGTCACTGACCGGAGGGCTCGCCATGTCGCTCAGGGCCAGATAGATCCAGGTGCCGACCCCGGCAACCGCCAGAAGGAGAAGCAAACCGAAGATGATCATGGGTAACAGACTCCTTGACATTCAGCGGGCGCCGGCCACGGTCCCTGGCCGCGCGGTCCGGCGGGCCGACATCTACCGTAACCCGCCTTCGCGCGCCGGACCGGGGAAAGCTCAGCTCGGCCGCGTCTCGAGAGCCGTGGTCACCAGGTCGAGCAGGGCGATCGCGCCACCCTTGTCCAAGGGGTTGTTGCCGTTCCCGCACTTCGGGGACTGGATGCAACGCGGACAACCGGCCTCGCAGGGGCAGTCCCGCACCGCCGCCAGCGTGGCGCCGAGCCATTGGGTCAGGATCTCATGCCCGCGCGCCGCGTATCCCGCGCCGCCGGGATAGCCGTCGTAGACCAGGATCGTCGGCAGTCCGGTCTGGGGATGCACCGCGGTCGAGACCCCGCCGATGTCCCACCGGTCGCAGGTCGCAAACAGTGGCAGCATCCCGATGGCCGCGTGTTCGGCGGCGTGCGCTGCGCCGGGCAGTGCGTCCTCGCCGATACCCGCGCGAGCCAGGGCGTCCGCCGCCATCGTCCACCAGACCCCCTGGGTCCGCAGCACACCGACGGGCAGGTCCAACGGATGCTCACCGAGCACCTCCCCGCCGGGCAGCCGCCGGACGAAGGAGACCACTTGCCGGCGCACGACGACCTCGCCGATGTGCACCTTCACCGGCCCGTAGGAACGCGTGGTAGTCGGCGTGCCCAACTCGAAGACGGACGTCGACCGCGCGAAGGTCGACCAACCGGGATCGCCGCGGACCACCGTTGCCGTGGCTGCCCCCAGGTCCAGTTCGGTGACGACGAAAGTTGCCCCTTGATGCACGTGCACCGCCCCCGTATGCACCTGGTGTTGTGCCGAGCCCGCGTCGACGGTCCCGATCACGCGCCCGCTGGCGCCCTCGACGATCGCGACGACCTCGGCGCCGCTACGCAGCGATCCGATGTCATCGGGCCGGGAGTCCGAGGGCCAGAACCAACCGGTCGGGCGCCGCCGAAGCACGCCCGCGGCCACCAGTTGGTCAAGCGTCGGCATCAGCGCCGGCCCGAAGTAGGCCTCGTCGGCTGCCGTGATCGGCCGCTCGTATGCCGCGGCCACCAGTTGCCGGGGCAGCAACCGTGGGTTGGTCGGAAAGATGATCGTGCGTTCGACCGGCGCATCGAAGATGACCTCCGGATGGTCAAGGACATAGGCGTCCAGGGGATCGTCCGCACCGACCAGCAGGGCCAGCGACGGCCCGCCACCACGGCCGGCCCGGCCGGCCTGCTGCCACAGGGAGGACAGGCGCCCGGGCCACCCGGCCATTAGGACGGCGTCGAGCCCGCTGACGTCGATCCCGAGTTCCAGGGCGTTCGTCGCCGCGATCCCGCGCAGCGATCCCGATCGCAACGCCCGCTCGAGCTCGCGTCGCTCCTCGGGCAGATAGCCCCCGCGATAGGCCGAGACCCGTTGGGCAAACCCCGCGTCCTCGAGCGCGCGATTGGCCGCACTGGCCACCGTCTCCACGCCGGCCCGAGAGCGCGCGAAGGCCAGTGTCTGGATCCCCGACCCGACCAACTCGCCGAGCAGGCGCGCGGTGACCGTCGAGACCGAGAGACGACGCTCGCGACCCGAGCGATCGACATACGTCGGCGGTTCCCACAACGCAAAGGTCACCGGCCCCCGGGGCGAGCCGTCGGTGGAGATCTCCTTGACCGGCAGCCCGGTCAACTCACTCGCGTGGGCACCCGCCGAACTGACCGTCGCGGACGCCAGGACGAAGACCGGCTGCGCGCGATAGCGCTCCAGCACACGTCGAAGGCGCCGCAGCACAAGAGCGACATTGGATCCGAATATCCCCGAGTACGCATGGCACTCGTCGATGACGACGAAGCGCAAGGCTCGCAGGAAGGAGGCCCATTGCGCATGCCCGGGCAGCAAGGAGTGATGCAGCAGATCGGGGTTGCTCAACACCACATTGGCGTGGTCTCGAATCCATCGCCGCTCCTCGGTCACTGTGTCGCCGTCATAGACCGCGGCTCGCACGCCAGGCACGGCCAACCGGTCGATCGCGGCCGCCTGATCGGCGGCCAGCGCCTTGGTCGGCGCGAGATAGAGCATGGTGGCGCCCCGCCCGTTGGCTGCTCGGGTCCCTTCGATCACCGCCGTCAAGCCCGGCAGGACATACCCCAGGCTCTTTCCCGAGGCCGTCCCTGTCGCTAGGACCACGTGGCCCCCCGCGTGGGCGAGCGACGCGGCCGACGATTGGTGGCTCCACAGGCGCTCGATGCCGGCACCGCGCAGCGCCATGGCCAGCGCCGTGTCGACCCACTCGGGGATCTCCGCAGAATCGGCCGCCCGGGCCGGAAGAGTGCGGCAGTGCCGCAAAGACCCCATTGACGCATCGGCCGCGAGTGCCCCGACCGCATCCTCGGGGCTGTAGTGGTCGTCTGGTGTCCTGGGCATCTGTGGTTTACCGTAAGCGCTGCTCCGGGGCATTTTGCTCCGCTTTCAACTTTCACCGCAGGAGCGAACGGTTCACATGCTCGTCGTTACGACTGACCACCACGGGGACGTGGCCGTCGTTCGCGCCGAAGGCGAGGTCGATCTCCACACGGCTCACCTCTTGCGTGATGCCCTCACCGCGGTCATCGCCCACGGGTCCGATCGTGTCATCGCCGATCTGACCGACGTCTCGTTCCTGGACTCGACCGGCCTGGGGGTGCTGGTCGGCCGGCTGCGCGAACTGCGCATCCGCAACGGCCACCTACGGGTCGCCGCAAGCGACCGCATCCTTCGCATGATCAAGGTCACAGGCGTCGATCTGGTGCTCCCGGTGCACGAGGATGTCGCGGGCGCCCTGAGCGCGTTCGACGCCTCGCCGGCGTGACGTGACACCGGGCACACGCGTTCTGGCGCGTGCGTAGACCGGTATAGCCTGACCTCAGTGTCCCCGGCGCTTCCACCTGCGGCCAGGGGACTTCTTGACGTAAAACCATCGAGGAGGATGGGCCCATGACAGGCCTGGTATCGCTGCTGCCTGCAGCCGGATCGACTTTGGAGTTGAGCGGCAGCAATCGCACCCTGACCATCGCGGTTCTTGCCATCGCCCTGATTGCCCTGGTCATGGGCTGGGTCTTCCGCGGTCAGGTGCTCGCGTACAGCGCCGGCACCGAGAATATGCAGAGCATCGGCTCGGCCGTCGAAGAGGGCGCCAAGGCCTACCTCTCTCGGCAGTTCCGCACGCTCGCCATCTTTGTGGTGCTCGTCTTCGGTCTCCTCTTCCTGCTGCCGGGTGACACCGGCATCAAGATCGGCCGATCGGCCTTCTTCGTCGTCGGCGCCCTGTTCTCTGCCGCCATCGGCTACCTCGGGATGAGTCTGGCGGTCAAGGCCAACGTCCGCGTCGCCGAGGCGGCCCGTGAGGGCAAGCGCGACGAAGGCATGAAGATCGCCTTCCGCACCGGTGGTGTCGTCGGTATGGCCACGGTGGGCCTCGGCCTGCTCGGTGCCTCTGTCGTCGTCCTGCTCTACCAGGGTGACGCCCCCAAGGTCCTCGAAGGCTTCGGCTTCGGCGCCGCGCTCCTCGCGATGTTCATGCGGGTCGGCGGCGGCATCTTCACCAAGGCCGCCGACGTGGGCGCCGACCTGGTCGGCAAGGTCGAGGCCGGCATCCCCGAGGACGACCCCCGCAACGCGGCGACGATCGCCGACAACGTCGGCGACAATGTGGGCGACTGCGCCGGTATGGCTGCGGACCTCTTCGAGTCGTATGCCGTGATGCTCGTTGCGGCGCTCATCCTCGGCTCGGTCGCGTTCGGCTCCTACGGCCTGGTCTTCCCGCTGATCGTCCCCGCCATCGGCGCGATCACCGCCCTCCTCGGCGTCTTTATTACCAAGGCGCGCCCCGGCGAGAACGCCCTGAAGGCCATCAACCGTGGCTTCTACATCGCCGCCGCCATCTCTGCGGCGCTGTCGGCGGTCGCCGCCTTCCTCTACCTGCCGGACACCTACGCCAAGCTCGGCTCGACCAACGAAGAGGTCGCCGCGCTGACCGGCAATCCCCGCATGACGGCGATCCTCGCCGTGGTCATCGGCATCGCCCTGGCGGGTGTGATCCTCTGGCTGACCGGCTACTTCACCGGCACCGAGGACAAGCCGACCCGCGATGTGGCCCGCACCTCGCTCACCGGTCCGGCCACCGTTGTGCTCTCGGGTATCGGCGTCGGCCTGGAATCGGCCGTCTACACGGCCGCGATCATCGGTGGCGCGGTCTACCTCGCCTACCTCCTCGGCGGTGGCGCGGTGGCCCTCTCGCTCTTCCTCGTCGCCTTGGCCGGTTGCGGTCTGCTGACCACGGTCGGCGTCATCGTCGCCATGGACACCTTTGGGCCGGTCTCGGACAACGCCCAGGGCATCGCCGAGATGTCCGGTGACGTCGACGGCGACGGCGCCCAGATCCTCACCGAGCTCGACGCGGTGGGCAACACCACCAAGGCGATCACCAAGGGCATCGCGATCGCGACGGCCGTGCTCGCCGCGACGGCGCTCTTCGGCTCCTATACCGACGCCTGGCAGACCGCGGTCCGCGACATCAGCGACCCCGGCAACACCACGCAGGAAGAGGCCACCAAGTGGCTGGCCAACGCGAGTGCACTGGTCACCTCGCCCAACACTCTGGTCGGTCTGATCCTCGGTGCCGCCGTCGTCTTCCTCTTCTCCGGTCTGGCCATCAACGCCGTCACCCGGGCGGCCGGCGCCATCGTTTTCGAGGTTCGTCGCCAGTTCCGCGAGATCCCCGGGATCATGGAGGGCACGGCCAAGCCCGAATACGGCAAGGTCGTCGACATCTGCACCAAGGACTCGCTGCGTGAGCTGGCGACCCCGGGTCTGCTCGCCGCCTTGACCCCGATCGCCGTCGGGTTCGGTCTCGGCATCGGCGCCCTCGCGGGCTTCCTCGCCGGCGCCATCGGCACCGGCGCGCTCATGGCGGTCTTCCTCGCCAACTCCGGTGGCGCCTGGGACAACGCCAAGAAGCTCGTCGAGGACGGCCACCACGGCGGCAAGGGCACCGACGCTCACGCGGCCACGGTCATCGGCGACACCGTCGGCGACCCGTTCAAGGACACCGCCGGCCCGGCGATCAACCCGCTGATCAAGGTCATGAACCTCGTGTCGGTGCTCATCGCCCCGGCGATCGTCACCTTGTCCATCGGTGGCGGCGAGAACGCCGCGGTGCGTTACGGCATCGCCGCTACGGCCTTCCTGATCGTCGTTGCCGCGGTCGCCGTCTCCAAGCGGCGCGGCATCTCCATCACCGACGGTGGCGATGGCGAGAACGCGCCGGCGCGGCACGTCGCTCCGGAGTTGGTGCAGGCACCCGGCCACGCCGGAATCAGCCCCGACGACGCCATCGCGAACGAGCCCGTCGAGCGCCACTAGGCCATCCCACGACGTTCTTCGCGCCGCCACAGTGCGAGGCACGCCCTGCGGTTAACGCCCCGATAACGATCCGCTCAGGCCCGGTGTGGGCTGCCCCAGAGGCAGCCCACACCGGGCCTAGCTTGTGCCGACATGTGCACAACCCTTCTCGAGGCTGACGCGTCTGGAGGGACAAGCAGTCCGACGAGCGGGCCGCATACGGGGAGGTATGCCGCAATGAGCACGAAGGTCGTCATCATCAGCCGGGCCGGCGAGGCCAGCCTGCCAACGGCATCCGCCAAAGCGCTGCGCGTGCGGCACGAGGTCGTCTTCGCCAAGCGGCATACGGCCCCCTCCCACGAGGAGGCGATCGCCTTGCTGCGGGGCGCGCACGTGCTCGCCACCACGAATGTCACCCTGCCCGTCCTGGACGCTGAGTTCCTGGACGCGCTGCCGGATCTGCGCCACATCGTGCTCTATGCCACCGGCTACGAACACCTCGATCTTTCTGCCCTCGCGGCGCGGGGGATCGGCGTGACGACGCTGCCCGAATACGCCACCAACGCCGTCGCCGAGCACGCCCTGGGACTGATCTTCGCCAGCGCAACCCGCGTCCACCTCGCGAACGAGAAGGCGCGCGGGCGGGTCCGGGCAGATGTCTCCTTGCGCGGCGTCGAGATCACCTCGCGCACGCTCGCTGTCATCGGCGTGGGCCGGATCGGAACCCGGCTGGCCGGCCTCGCGCGTGGCCTCGGGATGCGCGTGGTGGGTGTCGACATCGACCCGTCCGCAGCGGCCGTCGCGCGCGCGGAGGGCATCGAGATGGCCGGCCTGCGCTCCGCCCTCGCCGAGGCCGACCTGGTTGCCGTATGCGCGTCCACTCGCCCGGGCGTGCCGCCCATCCTCGGGGCGGAGGAGTTCGCGCTGCTCCACCCCGATGCCTTCGTCGTCAACGTCGGGCGCCCGGTCCTGGTCGACCAGAGCGCCGTGCGCGACGCCCTGCTCACGCATCGACTGCGCGGCTACGCCGTCGACGAGATCGCCTTCGACGCCGACGATCCGATCAATCGCCTGCTGTTGGCCGAGGGCCGCATCATCCAAACCGCCCACAGCGCTTGGTGGCGCGACGAGGTGCTCGCCCGGGGCGCAATCATGTTCGCCACCGCTATCCAGGCCGCTGCGGACGGCGCGCCGGTGGATGTGGTGGCTGCCCGGGTTGAGCTCGCCGGTAGTGCAAGGTGAAGAGCGTGACCCCCTCTCTCACCAAAGCCCGATTCCGCCTGGTCGTCGCCCTGCTTGCCCTCTCGGTCCTCGTTCCTGCGGTGCTCGCGGCGGCCCAATACCCGCGCTATTGGGTGTGGATCGCGCCCGAACTGACGCCGATGACGTGGATCCAGACGGTCTTCCTCGTGCTCGCCGCCTCGGCATCGGCCCTCGCCGCCGTCGTCGGGCGGCTTCGGGGCTGGTCACGGGGCGCGCGCCTCGTGCACTGGCTGTTGGCGGCAGGAATGGTCTATCTCGCGCTCGATGACCGCTTCGCCGTCCACGAGCGGATCCGCGACCGCGTCCTCGCGCCACGCGACATCCGGATCCCGGGCCTGAGCTGGTTGGCGCCCGGGGACTTCCAGATGCTCTTTGTCGCGATCGCCGGGCTGGTCTTCCTGCCCTTCGTCCTGCGTGCGCTGCGCGCCGACAAGACCGCGCTGGTGCTGTTCTGCCTGGGGGCTCTCACCGCGGCCATCGCCATCGGCATGGACACCATCGACCCGGCGACCATGCCGATGACTGTCGAACGCCTGGAGCAGACGATCGAGGAGTGCCTCGAACTGGTCGCCGACGCGCTCTTCCTCGCCGCCTTAGGCGTGCGTGTGCTCGGGCTGATCGGCGAACTCGCCGATTCCGCTCCCGGCTCGGGGCCGACGCGCACCGTGGCTGAACCCACGCGCGCCTCGACGCCGGCATCGCCGACGAGCGGCCCGGGATCTCTCGACACACCGGCGTCTGCCCTCGACGCTGACCCGGCCGGCCCCTCGAGGAGTGCTGAGACGGCCGAGTCGCCGGACTTCGCCATCGCCCGCTGAGAGCGCGTCCGCCCGCTCCCGTCGTCGCGCCACGGCAGTCGGCGAGGCTCGTCACCCGGCCCCGGTCTAGGCGGATCCTCCTCGCGCGCCACGAGAGATAGCGTTTCGGCCATGCCCCTGCTCCTAGATTCCGACGCCATCGCGCGCCTGCGTGCCGACCTGCGCGCCGCCCCCTATACGGCGGCTCGCTGCGACGAGGTCCTCGAGGCGGTGGCCGCCGGCGCGCTGGCCCGCGAGCAACGGTTGCCGGCCGAGCGGGCGACCCGTGCGCACGCCGATCCGGTCGCCGTCCTCATCCGGCTCTTCATCCTCGGTGACCCAGTCGATCTGCGCGACGCCGATCGCGCGCTACCATCGCTCGGCAGCGCCGGTGCCATCGCGCTCGGGCTGGCGCGGATCGCGGGCGACGCGTTGATCGCGACATGCGATCTGCAGCCATACGGCGATGAGAACACCGACTGGTGGGTCGCCTCGGATCAGGGCGAGATCGCCACTCGCGCGCCGCTGCGGACCGATCACGTCCTCGGCGTCGGCGGCGCCTCAGCCACTCTCGCCGCCTGGACACCTCGACCCCGCGTGAGCCGCGCCCTGGACCTCGGCACCGGCTGCGGGGTCCAGGCCCTGCACCTGGCCGGGCACGCGGACCGGGTCGTCGCGACCGACCTCTCCACCCGGGCCTTGGCGTATGCCGCGTTCAATGCCGCGCTCAACGAGCAGGAGTGGGAACTGCGGACCGGGTCGATGCTCGAACCCGTTGCGGGAGAACGGTTCGGGCTGATCGTCAGCAACCCGCCCTTCGTGATCACCCCGCGCGATGCGCACGTGCCGACCTACGAATACCGCGATGCGGGCGGCCACGGTGACGACACGGTCCAGGCGCTCGTTGCCGGCCTCGGTGAGCACCTCGAGCCCGGAGGCATCGCCCAGATCCTCGCCAACTGGGAGGTCAGCGACAGCGGCGACTGGCGCAATAGGATCGGGGCCTGGGCTCAGGGCGCCGGGGTCGACGCCTGGGTGGTGCTGCGCGAGATCCAGGACCCCGGGCAGTATGCCGAGACCTGGGCGCGCGACGGCGGCCAGCAGAGCGGCACGGCCGACTACGCACGGATGTATGCCAGTTGGCTCGATGACTTCGCTAGCCGCTCGGTGAGCGGGGTCGCGTTCGGTGTGGTCACGCTGCACCGCCCCACGGTGGAGCGCGCGCCCTTCGTCGAACTCACCGACGCGCGCGGCCCCGTGACGGGGCCGATGGGCCCGGTGATCGAGCGTGGCATTGCGGCTCGGTCGTGGCTGGCCGAGCACGACGATGATGCGGTCCTGGACGCCACGTGGACGGTCGCGCAGGATGTCACCGTCGAGCACCACTACCGGCCGGGTGAAGCCGAACCGCGCGTCATCGTGGCCCGGCAGGGCGGCGGCCTGCGCGTGACGGATCGCCTCGACACCGTCGGCGCGGCGCTGTTGTCCGTGTGCGACGGCGACCTGAGCGCCCGCGCCGCGCTGGTGGCGATCGCCGCCCTCCTGGACCTGGACGCGGACGAGGTGCGTGCCGAGCAGACGCCGCGACTGCGCGGCTGGATCGCCGACGGGCTGATCGTGGCCGCGACCGGCTGAGTCATCCGGTCCGCACGCACGTTACGGGGTCAACGGCGTTAGCGGGCAGTCGCCGAGCGAGGTCAAGACCTTGGTCACCCGGTCGAAGGTCGTCGGGTTGCCGGCCTTGGTCGCCGGCTCGATGACATGCCCGGCCAGGTTGACCTGCGTCGGCTGATAGGCGGCGCTGGAGGTGACCGTGCCGTCCGCGTCCCGGGTGATCGTCACCTGCGCAAACATGCCCTCCTGGGTCTGCGGGAGCAGGCTTGCATCCACCTGCGGCGACTGGTTGGACAGGAAGTTCCCGAGCCCGTAGAAGACGTACTTGCCGTTGATCACCTGGCAGGGCTGAACCCGGTGGACGTGCGTCCCGAGAATCAAGTCGACCTCGGGGGAGTCCAACAACGCCTTGGCCAGTTCGCTCTGGTCGGGTGTGGGCTCGGCGACATACTCCTGGCCCCAGTGCAGGCTGACGACGACGATGTCGGCGCCGTCGGCGCGGGCCTGCTTGGCGTCGCGGATGATGCCCTCGGCCCCGGTCGCCGGCCACAGGGCGTCTGCCAGCCAGGGCGCTTCCGGAGGGACATCGGTGTTGGGTCCCCAGTTGTTGTAGATCGTGTAGGTGAAGCCGAGGTGGGCGACCTTGACGCCACCCACGTCATATCTCGCGACCTCAATCGGGTCTTTCGCGCTCGCCCCCGGCCCGGCATACCCCAAGCCGACGCTTGTGAAGACGCCGATGGTGTCCTTCAGGCCGGCAAGCCCCTGATCCCAGGTGTGGTTGGAGGCGAAGTCGCACCCCTTATAGCCCGCGGCCACGGCTCCGTCCGCAAGCTCGTGAGGGGTGTTGAAGACCAAGATGCCGGGCCGGGAGAGGTTGGTGTCCGTCGAGGTCAGCGGGGTCTCCAGATGACACAAGGAGAGATCGGCCCCCTTGATCAGCGGCGCCACCTTGGCGAACATCGGGCTGAAGTCGTAGTGGCCGGGGCGGCCGGCATACGCCTCGGCGCTGCGGCGGACGGCGACATGCGTCAACAGGTCGCCGCTCGCCCCGATCGTGATTGAGACGGGCTCCGGTGTGCTCGGTGTGGGTGTGTCGGACGGTCCGTCGCTCCCCATTCCCGAGGACGTATGCCGTGTGCGCGCCCCCGCGGTGCCGCCACTGCCGCTGCCCCCACCGGTGCAGGCCGCCAGGCCGACCGCCAGCGCGGCAGCCGCGAGCGCCGATCGATGAATGACCCCCATGGGGGCGATGGTAGGCCTGCCCGGCCGGGCCGCCGGGGAGGCGCTCCGGCCAGCGGCCCGGGGTGGTCTGCCTCACTCGAAGAGAGGCCGGTCCGGCACGCGTGATACGTCAGGAGCCGGGGCGCTCGATCAGTTCGCGAATTGCCAGGACCGCTTAGACAGGCCGTACCAGAAACCGTCCACCACGCTGGTGCTGGCCAGCGACCCGCCGGCATAGGCGGCCCCGAGCGCCACGTAGAGAGGCGCCCAGTGCTCGGTGCGGGGGTGGGCGATCCGCGCAGCGGGTGCGCGGTGGTCGGTGTCGAGAAGCGCGTCGACGTCCTGGGTGGCCATCGCCTCGGCCGCCCAGTGGTCGAACTCGACGGACGCGGCGGGGGCGGGCGCGTCGGCCGGCGCACCCGGGTTGAACCAGCGCAGGTTGTGCGTGGTGAAGCCGGAGCCGACGATCATCGTCCCCGCGTCGCGCAGGGGTGCCAGCGCGCGACCGACCTCGAACAACGCCCGCGGCTCCAGCGTCGGCATCGAGAGCTGCAGCACCGGGATGTCGGCGTCGGGGTACATCTCCACGAGCGGCACATAGGCACCGTGATCAAGACCGCGGGACTCATCGCGCTGGACCACCCCGCCCAGCAACCGGTCGACATCGGCTGCGAGGTCGGGCGCGGTGGGGGCGTCGTAGGTCACCTCGTAGTACTTCTGTGGGAACCCCCAGAAGTCATAAAGGAGGGGGACCTTCCGCGCGGAGGCGCTGACGGCGATGGGCGCTGCCTCCCAGTGGGCCGAGACCATCAAGATCTGCTTCGGCCGGGCCAATTGTGTTGACCACGAGGCCAGTTCGGCCTTCCAAGTGGCGTCATCGGCAAGCGGCGGCGCGCCGTGGCTGAGGTAGAGGACGGGGGCACGATCGGTCATACCGCCCAGCATAGCAGTTGAAGTTTAAGATTCAACTATGTAGGGGGAGGTCGGTGCGGTTCGACGGGAGCCGGGGGGCTCGGTATACCGTGCTCCCGATATGTGGCGCCCGGCACCTTCGGGCCGGGTCGAAAGGTTGTGGTGGGCGTGGCCGGGCGCAAGCTCGTCATTGTGGAGTCCCCGGCGAAGATCAAGAGCATCTCCGCCTATCTGGGACCGGAGTTCGACGTCGAGGCCTCGATCGGGCACATCCGGGACATCCCGACGCCCTCGGAGATGCCGGCGGAGATCAAGAAGGGCCCCTTCGGCAAGTTCGGGGTCGACGTCGACAACGATTTCGAGCCCTACTACATCGTCGACGCAGACAAGAAGAAGAAGGTCGCCGAGCTCAAGCGCCTGCTCAAGAACGCCGACGAGCTCTACCTCGCCACCGATGAGGACCGCGAGGGGGAGGCGATCGCCTGGCACCTGTTCGAGGCGCTCCAGCCGAAGGTCCCGGTCAAGCGGATGGTCTTCAACGAGATCACCCGCGACGCCATCCAGCGCGCCGCCGCCAACACCCGCCAGATCGACACCAACCTCGTCGACGCCCAGGAGACTCGGCGCATCCTCGACCGGCTCTATGGCTACGAGGTCTCGCCGGTGCTGTGGCGCAAGGTCCGCGCGGGCCTGAGTGCCGGCCGCGTGCAGAGCGTGGCGACCCGGATGGTCGTCGAGCGTGAGCGTGAGCGAATGGCCTTCCGGGCGGCGTCCTACTGGGACGTCGAGGCCGACTTCGCGACGACCGCCGGCGAGGAGTTCACCGCCCGCCTGACTGCGCTGGACGAGCACCGGGTGGCGACCGGCCGCGACTTCGACGACCGTGGCGTGCTTACCCATGCCAAGGCGGTGCACTTGGACCAGGCCGGTGCCCGACTCGTCGCGGACGGGATCGCCCAGGTGCCGGTGTGCGTCACCTCGGTGCAGGACAAGCCCTACACCCGTCGGCCGTCCGCGCCCTTCATCACCTCCACCTTGCAGCAGGAGGCCTCCCGCAAACTGCGGATGTCGGCCAAGGAGTCGATGCGCGTGGCGCAGCGGCTCTACGAGAACGGCTACATCACCTATATGCGCACCGACTCCACGGTGCTCTCGCAGGCCGCGCTGAGCGCGGCCCGCAGCCAGGCGCGCGAGATGTATGGCGCGGCCTACGTCCCCGACGCACCGCGCCACTACCGCTCCAGCAACGCCGGCGCCCAGGAGGCGCACGAGGCGATCCGCCCGGCGGGCGAGGTCTTCCGCACACCGGCGCAGGTCTCCGGTGAGCTGCGGGGCGCCGAATACGCGCTCTACGAGTTGATCTGGAAGCGCACCGTCGCCTCCCAGATGGCCGACGCCACCGGGTCGACCGCGACCGTCAAGGTCGCCGGCACCCTGCCCGACGGCCGCGTTGCCGAGTTCAGTGCCAGCGGCACGGTGATCACCTTCCGCGGCTTCCTCGCGGCCTATGAGGAAGGCCGCGACGAGGAGGACTCGCGCCGGCGCAAGGCGGCCAAGGTCGCCGCCGAGGAAGAGCGCCGCCTGCCCCAGCTGCACGAGGGCGATGGGCTGGACGTCGCCCGCGTCGAGGCCGAAGGCCACGAGACCGTCCCGCCGCCGCGGTATACGGAAGCCACCCTGGTCAAGGCCCTGGAACAGAAGAAGATCGGCCGCCCGTCGACCTATGCGTCGACGCTGGGGACGATCCAGGACCGCGGCTATGTCTCCACCCAGGGCAGCGCGCTGGTGCCCTCCTGGTTGGCGTTCGCCGTCACCCGGCTGATGGAGGAGCACTTCGGCCGGCTGGTCGACTACGACTTCACCGCGGCGATGGAGGCCGACCTCGACGACATCGCCCGCGGCGACGCCCACCGGGTGCAGTGGCTGCGCCGCTTCTACTTCGGCGACGAGGCGAGTTCCGCCGAAGGCCTGCGCGATCTGGTCGAGGACCTCGGCGAGATCGACGCGCGCGCCATCTCCACCATCGAGATCGGTGATGGTCTCGCCGTGCGCGTCGGCCGCTACGGCCCGTATGTCGAGGAGGTCGCCCCCGAGGGCGTCGACCCCGCGACCGGCGAGATGACCGAGGGCGCCGCGGTCGCGCCCAAGCGCGCCTCGATCCCCGACGACATCGCGCCCGCGGACCTGACGCCGGAGAAGGCTCGCAGTCTGCTCGCGATGTCCGCCGACGACGGCCGCAGCCTGGGCGTCGACCCGGCCACCGGCCACGAGATCGTCGCCAAGGCCGGGCGCTTCGGGCCCTATGTCACCGAGATCCTGCCCGAGGCGCCAGCGACGACCACGACCCGCAAGACGGCGGCGCCAAAGCCGCGCACCGCCTCGCTGCTGAAGGATATGGACCTGGCGAGCGTCGATCTCGACACCGCCTTGCAGTTGCTCTCCCTGCCGCGCACGCTCGGGCAGCACCCGGAGACCGGCGTCCCGATCACCGCGCAGAACGGTCGTTATGGGCCCTATCTGAAGATGGGCACCGACTCCCGCTCGCTGGAGACCGAGGGGCAACTGTTCACCCTGACCCTCGACGAGGCGCTGGCGATCTATGCCCAGCCCAAGGTCCGCGGGCGGGCGGCAGCCAAGCCGCCGCTGCGCGAACTCGGCGCCGACCCGGTCAGCGGCAAGGCGGTCACCGTCAAGGACGGGCGTTTCGGACCCTATGTCACCGACGGCGAGACCAATGCGACGTTGCGGCGCGATGACGACGTCGAGACCATCACGCCCGAGCGCGGCTTCGAGCTCCTGGCCGAGAAGCGGGCCAAGGGACCGGCCCCGCGCAAGCGCGCGGCGGCCAAGAAGTCGGCCAAGACCACCACCCGCAAAACCACGACGACAAAGAGTTCCGCGAGCAAGGCGGCTGCCCGCACGACGACGACCCGCAAGCCTCGAACCTCCTAGGCTCGGGCCATGCGCCCCTATCAGATCGTCAGCGTGCTTGCGCGCCGCGGCCTGCTCCAGCCGACGCTGCCACACCGCAGCCTCGGTCAGGTCCGGGCCCTGACGACCTGGGGCTTCGGCCTGAGCGGCGAGGCTCGCGGGGCGGCGGCGCGCCGCCCGTCGGGCATCGCGATCGTCGATGAGTCCGGACGCCTGACGTATGCCGAGTTGATCGCCCAAGCCGAGCGCGTCACTCGCGTGCTGCTCGCCCGCGGCGTGCGTCCCGGGGATCGCGTCGCCGTGCTGGCACGCAATAGTCGCGACCTGGTGATCGCGATGCTCGCCATCGACCAGTTGGGCGGTGACGTCGTCCTGCTCAACACCGGATTCGCCGCCGAGCAGCTGGCCGCGGCCGCGCAGGCATACGGGATCGGTCTGGTGGTGCACGACGAGGAATTCGGCCCACTCCTCGCCGATACCGCGGTCGCGGCCCTCGACCTGGCTGACCTGATGGCCCTCGGTGACGGCCCGGCCGGACGGGGGCGTGCCGTGCGCCCGCCTGCGCGTCGGGGCCACGTCATCGTGCTGACCAGCGGCACGACAGGGACGCCCAAGGGTGCCCCGCGGCGCAATCCCGGAGGCGTCGACTCCTTCGTCGCGATCATCGAGCGCATTCCGTTACACGCGACGGATCGCGTCCTGATCAGCGCACCCATTTTCCATACGTGGGGGTTTGCGGCGCTGCAGTTGTGCTTCGGGCTGCAGGCGACGATCGTGCTGCGGCGGCGGTTCGAGTCGGCCACGGCCTACGCCGATCTGGTCGAGCACGACTGCCAGGTGATGTTCGCCGTGCCTGTGATGATCCAGCGGCTGCACGAATGGCGGTCGGCGAACCCTGGGCCGCAGCCGCCGGCGCTGCGGGTGGTGGCGACAAGCGGATCGCGGCTGCCCGCCACCTTGCCGGTGCCCTTCATGGACGACTTCGGAGACGTGCTCTATAGCCTCTACGGCTCGACCGAGGCGTCCTGGGTGACGATCGCGGTCCCGGAGCAGTTGCGCGCGCATCCCGACACGGCCGGCACCCCGCCGCTGGCGACTCGGGTCGCGCTCCTGGATGCCGACCTCGCCGAAGTCCCCGACGGCGACGTGGGGCAGTTCTATGTCGCGAACTCGATGGTCTTCGAGGGCTATCTCGGCGGGGCAGACAGTCACCGGCACGACGGTCTGATCGCCACCGGCGACCTCGGACGCCATGTGGACGGGCTCTACTACGTCGACGGCCGGGTCGATCAGATGATCGTCAGCGGTGGCGAGAACGTCTATCCCGCCGCGGTCGAGGACGCGCTCTGCGCGCTCGAGGGCGTGGCCGAAGCCGCCGTCCTCGGCGTGTCGGACCCGGAGTTCGGCCAGCGGCTGATCGCCTTCGTGGTGGCCGCTCCGGGCGCCGACGTCGACGGGGAGGCCGTGCGCGCGGCACTGCGCGGTCACATTTCGCGCTTCGCCCTGCCCCGGGAGGTCCGCGTCGTCGACGCGTCACCTCGCAACGAGACCGGCAAGGTCTCGCTTGTCGCCCTCAGCGCCTTGCTCGCGCCGAAGGAGGCGCAGGGCGGTGTCACCGGCCCCCACTAGGGTGGCGGCCGTGAGTGACGGGATCTTCATCGCCTTCGAGGGCGGCGACGGGGCGGGCAAGTCCACCCAGGTGCGGCTGCTCGCCTCGGCGTATGCCCTGCTCGGCCGTAGCGTCCTGGTCACCCGCCAGCCCGGGGGCACCGAACTCGGCCGGGCTCTGCGCGATCTGCTCCTGCACGGCGACCACATGAGCGCGCGCGCCGAGGCGCTGATCTTCGCCGCCGACAAAGCCCAGCATGTCGAGGAGGTCGTCCGTCCCGCCCTGGCCGCCGGGCAGGTCGTGCTGACCGATCGCTATACCGACTCCGCGGTCGCCTATCAAGGCGCCGGCCGCGCGCTCGGCGCCGAGGAGGTGCGCACCCTGCAGTTGTGGGCCGTCGACGACCTGCTCCCCGACCTGACCGTCATCGTGGACATCAGCGCCGAGGAAGGCCGTCGCCGTCGCGGCGCCGTGCACGACCGCCTCGAGTCCGAGGCCGACGAGTATCACGCTGCCGTGCGCGCCCACTTCCTCGCGCTGGCAGCCGCCGCCCCCCAGCGGTATGCCGTGGTGGACGGCTCGCTCGATCCGGTCGCCATCCACGACCGGATCGTCGCGGCCCTGATCGACCGCGGCCTGATGGCGGCGAATCGATGAGCGTCTGGAGCGAGTTGGTCGGCCAGGAGCCCGCCCTAGAGATCCTGCAGCGGGCCGTCGCGCGGCCCGACGCCATGACTCACGCGTGGCTCTTCACCGGCCCGCCGGGCTCCGGCCGGTCGGTCGCGGCCCGGGCGTTCGCGGCTGCGCTCCTCTGCCCGCGCGCCGGGTGCGGCGAGTGTCGCGAATGCCGAACCGCCCTCGACGGCACCCATGCCGATGTCGACCTCGTCGCCACCGAAGGCCTCTCGATCAAGGTCGACCTCGCGCGCGACCTGGTCCAGATCGCCGCCCGCCGACCGTCGGTCGGTGCGTGGCGGGTCATCATCGTCGAGGACGCCGATCGCCTCACCGATCACTCCGGCAACAGCCTGCTCAAGGCGATCGAGGAGCCCGGCGCGCGGACGATCTGGCTGCTCTGCGCCCCCTCCGTCGAGGACGTCCTGATCACCCTGCGCTCCCGCTCGCGTCACGTGCGCTTGCGCACTCCGCCCGTCGCCGCCGTCGCCCGGCTGCTCGTCGAGCGTGACGGCATCGACCCCGCCATGGCCACGTATGCCGCCCGGGCCGCTCAGTGCCACGTCGGCCTCGCGCGTCGGCTGGCCCGCGACGAAGGCGCCCGGATCCGCCGCCGCCAGGTCGTGACCTTGCCGGCCAAACTCGGCGGCGTCGGCGATGCTGTTGCTGCGGCTGCGGACCTGATGGCCATCGCCGAGGAGGAGAAGGAGGGGGCGCTGACCGAGCGCAACTCCCGTGAACGCGAGCGGTTGATGCAGACGCTCGGCGCGGATCCCGCCGCGCGCACCCAACCGCCCCACATCCGCTCCCAACTCGCCACGCTGGAGAAGGAGCAGAAAACCCGGGGCACGCGATTCACGCGCGATGTCGTCGACCGGACCTTGATCGACCTGATGTCGGTCTATCGCGATGCTCTCGTTCAGCGGCAGGGCGGACGGGTCGGCCTGGTCAATGAAGACAATCTCGCCGTCGTCGGCCAACTCGGGCGCGCCTTCGGCAGCGAAGGCCTGTTGCGGGCGATGGATGCCATCGGCTTGGCGCGCGAGCGGATCGCCGCCAACGTCCCGCCGCTGCTCGCGCTCGAAGCGATGGCTATCTCGCTGCAGCTGCCCCGCTGAGGACCACCAAAGCGCCCGCCGGCGCTGCGGCACTCGGCTCCGCACCAGATCCGTGAGTTAACGTGTGGACGTGCCGCGCCGCCACCGCCCCGCGTCCGTCCCGCGATACCGGCGCACTGACCGACGCGCGGTCGCTCTGCTCGCCGGCGCGGGCCTCGCCCTGACCGGCTGCTCCATCCCCAATCCCTTCGACCGTGACGCCACCCCGTCGCCCGCGCTGGCCACGAGCGACCGGGTCCCGCCTGGCCAGGAGGCGCTGGCGAAGTTCTACGAGCAGACGCTCACCTGGTCCGACTGCGGCGGCCCACAGTGCGCGAAGCTGACCGTCCCGATCGACTATGCCGATCCGCAGGGCGCGATCATTCAACTCAGCGTGCTCAAGGTGTCGCGCCGCGGCGGCGGCACGGCGCTCGGCTCCCTGGTCGTCAACCCGGGCGGCCCGGGCGGCAGCGGCGTCGATTACGCGAAGTATGCCGATTTCATCGTCGGGACCCCGGTCCGAAAGGCCTACGACGTGGTCGGCTTCGACCCGCGCGGCGTTGCGGCTTCGGCCCCGATCGAGTGCGTGAAGCCGGCGCAGATGGACACCTTCCTCGGGCAGGACCCCACCCCCGATGACCGCAGCGAGGAGGATGAGGCGGTCCGGCTGGCCAAGGACTTCGGCGCCGCCTGCCAGGCGAATGCCGGCCCGCTGCTGCCGCACGTCTCGACCGTCGAGGCGGCCAAGGACATGGACATCCTGCGGGCCGCGTTAGGCGATGCCAAGCTGACCTATCTCGGCAAGTCCTATGGCACCTTCCTTGGTGCCACCTATGCGGGTCTCTTTCCCGACCGCGTGGGTCGCTTCGTCCTCGACGGAGCGGTCGCGCCCAATCTCACCCCGGAGCAGTTCGCGGTCGGCCAGGCCAAGGGCTTCGACGTTGCCACCAAGGCGTGGGCCCAGGATTGCGTCGAGTCTGGCAAATGCCCCCTCGGCAAGGACGTCGACGCCGTCGTGACCGGCCTGATCGACCTGCTCGCGAAGCTCGACGCCACGGCGGCCCCGGTCACCGGGGACGCGCGCGTCACCAAGCTGACCGAGGGCTGGGCGTCCTATGGCGTCGCCGCCGCGATGTACGACCAGGGCCGCTGGGACGCCCTGACCGAGGCGCTGCGCGCCGTGGTGGCCGGCGACGGCACCGAGTTGATGGCGATGGCCGACGACTACGCCGAGCGCCGCCCCAATGGCAGCTACTCGGGCAATTTGATGCAGGTCATCAACGCCGTCAACTGCCTCGACAATGGCGACAGCGCCGACCCGGCGGTCTACCGCGAGAGGGCGAAGGCCGCCGAGCAGGCGGCCCCCGTCTTTGGGCGCTTGCTGGCCTGGTCGGGCCTGGTGTGTGGCAACTGGCCGATCAAGCCCACGGGGAAGGGCGAGAAGATCACCGCCCCCGGCGCCGCTCCCATCGTCATCGTGGGCACCACCCGCGACCCCGCCACCCCGTATGACTGGGCGGTCGACCTCGCCGGCCAGCTCGAGTCGGGAGTCCTGCTGACGATGGACGGCGACGGTCATACGGCCTATATGCGGGCCAACACCTGCATCGACAACGCGATCAACGACTATTACGTCAAGGACGCCGTGCCCGCCGACGGCACGCGCTGCTGAACCCGCAGGCGACCCGAGGAAACCCTGATCAACCGTTGGCGCGAACATTGTCGGCGACCAGGTGGGACACCTGCTCGGCGACGCTCAATGCCTCCTCGATGGTGGGATAGGACGACTCGACCATGATCACGTAGTCGCCGACGACCTGCATGACCAGGCCGGGTACATAGGCCCAGGGGACGCCACTGGCGGTCTTGGTGTTCGTCCGCTCGATGAGGTAGCCCTGGTCGTGCCCGTCCCACGGCGTGACGATGGCGCTCTGCGGCTGTCCATCTCCGGCCCTGGTCCAGTGGCAGTTGGCGATGATCACGGCCATGTCGGCCATCGCGCTGCTGGACTGCCCCGCCGGTAGCCGCGAGATCCGGATCTCGGTGTGCCGGCCGTTCGGGTCGACAAGGGTGTTGGAGAGCGAACCGGTCGGCACGTATTTCTGATTGCAGTCATGGTCGAAAACCGTGCTGATCTGCACTGGCTCGGTGGACGGCGACGAGGCATAGGTCCAACCGCTACCCACTGACAAGGCCGGAGGCAAGGCGTTGTCGGGGATCGGCGGGGTGGGCGGGGGCGGGACTGTGGTCGCCGTTGTCGGCGACGGGGTACTACTCGACGCCGGCCGGCTCGTGGTCGGGGAAGGTCGGGCACTGGTGGTGCTCCGCGACGGGAGCCGAGATGCTTTCTGAGTCGGGGTGCTACTCGGCTGCGACCCGGACGACGTCCCGGTGCTGGTCGGTTGATGCGAGGAAGAGGATGTCGGTGTGCCACTCTCGGCCGCTGCGCTCGTCGTGCTCCCGGCGATGCCGGTCGTCGCTCCCTGACTGGTGCTGATCTGGCCCCCGGCCCGGCTGGGGTTGTCGGGTGCCTTCTTGTGCCCCACGATCACCCAGGCCAAGGGGATCGCCACCGCCAGGCAGGCCGCCACCAGGCCGCCGATGACCCAGCGTTCATGATTGCCCGAACGCTTCGGCGGCGAGGTCGTCACCGACGGCGAGGCGCCCCCAACCGGCGACCTCAGCACCGTGTTGGCGGTGTAGGTGTCCGGGCCCGACGACCAGCCAGGTGCGAGACCACCCGGCTGGCCGGAAGGCGCCGCGGACCACGATGTCGCCCCACCGGTGGTCGGCCCAGAAGGTATCGGCGACCACGACGTCGCGGGGAGCCCCGACGCTCCCACCGGCCCTGTGGTCCAGGGCGCATTGCCATTCGGCGCGCGCGCCGCAGATACACCGGGCGCCCCGCCGGTGGCACTCGGCGGCACGAACGCCCCGCCGGCGGCTTGCCCGCCGAAGGCCGCTGCGCCGACTCCCTGGCCACTCGACGCTTGGCCACCGGGACCCGACGGGGACAGGCCACCGGCGGTTTCGGTGGCGAGGGGGTAGGGCCGCGACGGCCACGCCGCGCCGGGCTGGTCGTCGTCATTGCTCAGCCACAGGGCTTCCTCGCGCGGCCAGCTGCGCGCCTCGGTGGCCGTGCCCGCGCCAAGCACGACCATATTGCTCACCGGCCGCTGCAACCGGATTTCCACCGACTGTAGGGCTCGACCGAAGTCAGCGGCGCTGCGGAAGCGCGCCGCCGGATCCTTGGCCATCGACCGGGCCAGAATCTGCTCGAGCACGGGCGGTACGTCATTGCGCCCGGTCCGCGGGACCGGCGCATTGCCGATCCGCCCGATGAGTGCCATCCGGGAGTTGTCGCCCCGCGGGATTTCGAACGGGCTGCGCCCGACCAGCAAGGTCCAGACCGTCGCGCCCAGAGAGTAGACATCGGTGACCGGCGACCCCTTGGCCCGGCCGAGCAGCATCTCCGGCGGGGACCAGGGGATCGACACGCCGATGTCGCCGTCGTCCGCGGCCGCCGCATTCGCGGCCACCCCGAAGTCCGACAGCCCCGGCTCGTCCCAGGGCGTCGTCAAGATGTTCGCCGGCTTGACGTCGCGGTGCAGGATGCCCGCTCGGTGGGCACTCTCCAGGGCACCGCTCATCGCGATGCCGATGCGCAGGACCTCATCGACGCTCAAGTGCTCGCGGAGGCAGCGCTCCGCCATCGTTGCGTTGGGGCAGAACATCATGCTGATGAAGGGCTGTCCGGCGTCTGTTGTCCCCGTGCCATAGATCCGCACAACATGCGGATGTTCGAGCTTGGCCATGGTGTGCGCCTCGGTCTCGAAGCGCTGACGCACGTGCGGGTCGGCGAGCGGGTCCCGGATCACCTTGATGGCAACCTTGCGGTTGAGCCGTGGCTCGTCATAGAGATGGACGTCGCCGTAGCCGCCGGAACTGATGCGTTGGATCGGCGTATACCCCGTGATGGCCGGTGGGGGAGCGCTGCGCTCGCCTACCATGTCGTCCCCGTCCGGCGGTCGAGTTCACGCATTCCGCGCCTGCTCATCACGTGCCTCCTGAAGGGACCGAGCGTGCTGGGCCCGCTCACAATCCTCGCCAGGATCGTGCCGGAGGCCGCCGCGCGGTAGTCCTCGTTTCCAGGGACCTTCGCCGGCCGCAATGTCCAGGCCGCTACCTGCGGGGCGGAGATTGGGTGCCCGATCCGTCTCGTATACTTGACGACGCGCCCAGCGCCCGCCGCTTTAGCTCAGTCGGCCAGAGCGATTCACTCGTAATGAATAGGTCGTCGGTTCGATTCCGACAAGCGGCTCAGCAACGCCCCCGACCCACGCAGGTCGGGGGCGTTCCTGCATCCCAGCCCGTATGCCGTGCGCCCGCCCCGCGGGAAAAGCGCGCCTTTGGTTCCCCTCCCGCCGCAAAAGGCGCGCTCGCGGGGTATCCCTTCGGTAACAAAGCCCGCGGCGTCGCGCGACCGCGGCAAGTCGGTCACTAGGGTGCGATGAGCGTTCAGTGCGGAACGCCCTCGTCGCGACGGCTCGTCCGCCGCCGGCTCGTCCGCACCGAAGGCCCTGACAAGACCGCCACGGCAACCGCCGCCAGGGCGGCATACGACCGAAGAGGTAGCCCATGAAACTTTCGCGGAAGACGGCCACGCCCGTCGTCCTCGCCAGTGTCGTCGCGCTCGGACTGGCTGGCTGTGCCAAGTCTGACCGGGAGACCGGCAGCACCGGCACGAGCGGTTCGACTGGCTCGAGCGCCACCTCCGGGGGCGGGGGCGGTGCGGCCAGCGACACCTTCACCTTCGGCGCCGCCGGCGCGCCCGAGGTCTTCGACCCCTTCTACGCCAGCGACGGTGAGACCTTCCGGGTGACCCGGCAGATGATGCAGGGTCTGCTCGGCATCAAGGACGGCACCGCCGACCCCGAGCCCGAGCTTGCCGAGAGCTGGGAGCCCTCGGCCGACGGACTCTCCTGGACCTTCAAGCTGCGCCAGGGCGTGAAGTTCACCGACGGCGAGACCTTCAATGCCGAGGCCGTCTGCTACAACTTCGAGCGCATGTTCACCCAGAACGAGGTCGCGGCCGCCGGCCCGGCCGAGTACTGGGCCTACACCATGGGCGGCTTCAAGGGCGGCAAGGACGACTCGCTCTATAAGTCGTGCGAGGTCAAGGACGACGCCACCGTCGTGCTCAACCTGACCCGTGTGACCTCCGACTTCCCCGTCCTGCTGACCCTGGACTCCTTCTCCATGCAGAGCCCCAAGGCACTCAAGGACGGCGACGCCAACAATGTGGCCAAGGAAGGCGAAGGCTTCAAGTACCCCGCCTACGCGATGGCCCCTGTCGGCACCGGCCCCTACAAGCTGGACAAGTACGACCAGGCCAACAAGACCATCACCCTGGTCCGCAATGACGACTATTGGGGCGACAAGGCCAAGACCGCCAAGCTGATCTTCAAGATCATCCCCGACGAGTCGACCCGTCGCCAGGAGCTCGAGGCCGGCTCGATCAATGCCTACGACCTGCCGAACCCGGTGGACTGGAAGGCGCTGGAGGACGGGGGCAACCAGGTGCTCGTGCGCCCGGCCTTCAACATCCTCTACATGGGCTTCAACCCCGACAAGAACCCCAAGCTGAAGGACCTGCGCGTCCGCAAGGCGATCTACATGGCGCTCAACCGTGAGCAGATGGTTCAGAGCCAGCTGCCCGAAGGCGCCACCGTCGCAACGCAGTTCATGCCTGACACGGTTGCCGGCTACAACAAGGACCTGCAGCCGGTCAAGTACGACCCCGAGGGTGCCAAGGCCCTGTTGAAGGAAGCCGGCGCCGAGGGGATGACTCTGCAGTTCGCCTATCCCTCCGAGGTCAGCCGGCCCTATATGCCGGACCCGCAGAAGATCCACGAGGCCCTGGCCGCCAACCTCGCCGACATCGGCATCAAGGTCGAGGCCGTCACCAAGCCGTGGAACGGCGGCTACCTCGACGGGGTCGACAACGGGCAGTTCGACGCGTGGCTGCTGGGCTGGACCGGTGACTACAACTCGGCGAACAACTTCATCGGGACCTTCTTCTCCTCCGACACCAACGACTTCCACACCTACGCCAACGACTGGGGTAAGACCCTGACGAGCGAGCTGCGGAAGGCGGACGGCGTCGTCGACGAGGCGGAGCGCACCACGACCTACGAAGCGCTGAACAAGAAGATCATGGAGGAGTACCTCCCCGGTCTGCCGATCAGCCACAGCCCGCCGGCCCTCGTCGTCGGCAAGGGCGTCTCCGGTGTCACGGCCAGCCCGTTGACCGCGGAGATGTTTGACCAGGTCGTCGTCACCAAGAGCTGACGCTGAAGGGCACTGACCCGCAACACGAACGCCGCCCCAGCACCCCAGCGGTGCTGGGGCGGCTAACGTTTCGCCCACGAGAAGAAGGGAGGGTGAGAAGGTGCTGCGCTTCATCATCCGTCGCCTGGGCCAAATGGTCGGCGTCGTTTTCGTCTTGTCGCTCCTCCTCTTCCTATGGCTGCGTTCGCTGCCCGGTGGCACCGTGTCGGCGATTCTGGGTGACCGTGCCACGCCCGAGTCTCGTGCTCGCCTGGAGGCAGCACTCGGCCTTAATGATCCGCTCTATGTGCAGTATTGGCGCTTCCTCAAACGCGCCGCGACGGGCAACTTCGGCGCCTCCAACGGCGTCCAGCCCGGCAAGGACGCCCTCGGCGTCTTCCTGACTCGCTTCCCGGCCACCGTCGAACTGTCGACCTTCGCGATCATCGTCGCGGTGGCTGCCGGCATCCCGCTCGGCTACCTCGCCGCCCGCCGGCGCGCGAGCCTGTTCGACAACGCCAGCGTCATCGTCTCGCTGATCGGTGTCGCGGTCCCGGTCTTCTTCCTCGCCTTCCTCCTGAAGTACTTCTTCGCCGTCAAACTCGGCTGGCTCCCGGTCTCCGGCCGCCAGAGTGCCGGACTGGACGCGACCCGCGTCACCGGCTTCTTCGTCCTGGACGGCCTCATCACCCGCGAGTGGGACGCGGCCTGGGACGCCTTCAAACATCTGATCCTGCCCGGCCTGGCGCTGGCGACCATCCCCTTCGCGGTGATCTTCCGTATCGCCCGAGCCTCGGTCCTCGAAGTGCTCGACGAGGACTTCGTGCGCACGGCCGAGTCCAAGGGCCTGACCAACCGCGTCATCCGCGGCCGCCACGTCCTGCGCAATGCCATGCTCCCGGTCGTCACGACGGTCGGCTTGCAGGTCGGCGGCCTGCTCGCCGGGGCGATCCTGACCGAGACGGTCTTCTCCTTCGGCGGCATCGGCGAGGCGCTCGCGATCAGTTTCGAGAAGAAGGACTACGCGGTGCTCCAAGTCCTGATCCTCGCCTCGGCGGCGATCTTCGTCCTGGTCAACCTTCTGGTCGACATCCTCTACGCCGTCATCGACCCCCGCGTCCGGACGAGGTGAGCCGTATGCCCGAGAAGGACACCACGCAGCGACCGCAGACCGGCACTGCCGACGACGCCGTGGCCCGCACGTCCCGGCACGCCTTCGGTGCCCGGCGCAAGGAGCGGATCGACGACCTTGCCGCCACGGCAGGGCGCGTCGACGAGGCCGGGGCCGTGGACGAGGGACCCGGTGTCTCGCTGATCGCCAGCGCCTGGCGCCGGCTACGCCGCGACCGGGTGTTCCTGGTCGGCCTCGCCATCACCATCGTCTTCGTCCTGGTCGCGGTCTTCGCCCAATGGCTGGCCCCGCACGACCCGATCAAGGCCTACCTGATCGACAAGGTCCGCCGGCAGTCCAACCCGGTGCCCGGCCCGGAGCCCGGCTTCCCGCTCGGCGCCGACGACCGCGGCCGCGACCTGCTCTCGCGGTTGATCGTCGGCAGCCAGCAGACGCTGATCGTCGCCGTCTTCGTCACCATCATCTCGGTCATCGGGGGACTGGTGCTCGGCACGCTCGCCGGTGCCATCGGCGGCTGGGTCGACTCGACCGTCATGCGCGCGGTCGACGTCATGCTCTCGATGCCCTCGTTGCTGCTGGCCTTCTCGATCGCGGTGTTGGCGAGCAAGCCGAGTCAATGGACGGTCATCATCGCCATCGCGGTGACCTATATTCCCGTCTTCGCCCGGCTCTTGCGCGGGACCATGCTCGCCCAACGCCACAGCGACCACGTCCTCGCCGCTCGCGCGCTCGGCGTCAAGCGGGGCGCCATCGTCTTCCGGCATATGCTGCCCAATGCGCTCGGGCCGGTCATCGTCCAGGCCACACTGGTGCTCGCCACGGCGGTCATCGACGCGGCCGCCTTGTCCTTCCTCGGGATGGGCAATCCCGACCAGCGCCAGCCTGAATGGGGACAGATGCTCGGTGTCGCGCAGGAATACCTCAGCTCCTACCCCCACCTCGCGTTCTACCCAGCGGCCTGCATCATCATCGTCGCCTTCGGCTTCACGCTGATGGGTGAGTCGCTGCGCGAGGCCCTCGACCCCAAGACGCGGCGGTGACGACGTGGCCACGTTGACCACGGCAAGCGCCTCGACCCCGACGCCGGGGGCGCAGGAGCCCCTGCTCGACGTCCGGGACCTCTCGGTCGTCTTCTCGCGGCAGGGCGAGAAGCCCTTCACCGCGGTCGACGGCGTCAGCTTCTCGGTCCGCCCCGGTCAGACCGTCGGCCTGGTCGGCGAGTCGGGCAGCGGCAAGTCGGTCACCTCGCTGGCGATCATGGGGCTGCTGCCCGAGCGCGGCAACCGCGTCTCCGGCAACGCCGTCTTCGCCGGCACTGACCTGCTCGCCCTTCCCAAGGGCGCCATGCGCGAGCGGCGGGGCCGCGACCTCGGCATGATCTTCCAGGACCCCCTCTCCTCGCTGAACCCGGTCGTCCCGATCGGCATCCAGGTCACCGAGGTCCTCGAACGCCACAAGGGGATGTCGCGTAAGGCGGCCATGCCGCACGCCCGGGAAATGCTGGAGAAGGTCGGCATCCCCGACCCCACCCGGCGCCTGAAGGAATACCCGCACCAGCTGTCCGGCGGCATGCGCCAGCGCGCACTGATCGCGATGGCGCTCGCCTGCGAACCCCGCCTGCTCATCGCTGACGAGCCCACCACCGCCCTCGACGTCACCATCCAGGCGCAGATCCTCCAGCTGCTGAAGGAACTCGTCCGCGACAGCGGCACCGCGCTGATCATGATCACCCACGACCTCGGCGTGGTCGCCGGCCTGTGTGACGAGGTCAACGTGATGTATAGCGGCCGGATCGTCGAGCGCGGCCCGCGCCACGAACTCTTCGCCGCTCCGCGGCATCCCTACACCCACGGGCTGCTCGGCTCCATCCCGCGACTGGACGGCGCCCGGGGCGAGCCGCTGCACCCCATACCGGGATCGGTGACCGACAACCTGCCGTGGGCGCACGGGTGCGCCTTCGCCCCCCGGTGCAGCCAGCCGCTGCCGGTGTGCCGGGAGCAGACCCCCGAGTTCGAGGACGACGGCCGCACGGCGCTGCGCTGCCACAACCCCGTGGAGGTGCCCCGTGGCCACTGAAACCGAGTCCCGTCCGGCCGGCTCGCCCGCCGATGGCGATGACGTCCTGCTGCGCGTCGAGGGCGTCAAGGTGCACTTCCCGATCAAGCGGGGCGTGATCTTCGACAAGACCGTCGGCTATGTGTATGCCGTGGACGGCGTCGATCTGGCCATCCGCCGCGGCGAGACCTATGGCTTGGTGGGGGAGTCCGGCTGCGGCAAGTCCACCCTGGGCCGGGCGATTCTCAAGCTGGAACCCCCGACCGCAGGAAGCGTGCATTTCGACGGCGTCGACGTCGCCTCACTGCAGGGCGAGGAGTTGCGCCGCAAGCGCCGCGAGATGCAGATGGTCTTCCAGGACCCGCTCTCCAGCCTCGACCCGCGACAGTCTGTGGAGTCCCTCCTGCTGGAGGGCATGAAGGCGCACGGTCTGGCCAAGGACCAGGCGGCAGCGACCCGGCGCCTGCGTGAACTGCTCACGGCCGTCGGCCTGCCGGCCAAGTCGCTGAGCAAATACCCCCATGAGTTCTCCGGCGGGCAGCGCCAGCGCATCGGCATCGCCCGGGCATTGTCCGTGGACCCCAAGTTGATCGTCGCCGACGAGCCGGTCTCGGCTCTCGATGTCTCGGTGCAAGCCCAGGTCATCAACCTGCTCGAGGAGTTGCAGGACAATTTCGGCCTGACCTATCTCGTCGTCGCCCACGACCTGGCCGTGGTCAAGCACATCAGCGACCGGGTCGGCGTGATGTATCTCGGTGCCCTGGTCGAGGAGGCCGGTGCCGATGACCTGTATGCCGCACCCCTGCACCCCTACACGCGCGCCTTGATGTCGGCCGTCCCGGTCCCCGACCCGGTGATCGAGGATCGCCGCGAACGCATCCTGCTGACCGGTGACCTGCCCAGCCCGGCCAACCCGCCCAGCGGGTGCCGCTTCCATACGCGCTGTCCGTGGCGTCAGCCCACCCGGTGCGACACCGATCGACCCGAGTTGCGCACGGTGCAAATCGAGGGCATTCCGGCCACGCACCGAGTGGCCTGTCACTATGTCGAGGACATCGCTTCCGGCGCGATCGCGGCGCACCGGGTCAGCGCGAAGGCCGTCGATCCCACGCTGGTCCAATCCGATCCGAGCCTGGACGGCTCCCTGATCGGTCCGTCGTCGATCGGTGAGGCCACCAGCGCCGACCCGCTGTAGCGTGGGCAGCGTGTCCCGACTGCTGACCGACGACGAGATCACGCGCCAACTGCTCGACCTGCCCGGCTGGGCCCGCTCCGGCGACGAGATCCGCTGCGCGTATGCCGCACCCACCTTCCCCGCAGCCATCGCCCTGGTCGACGAGGTCGCGCTCGAGGCTGAGGACATGAATCACCACCCCGACATCGACATCCGCTGGCGCACGACGACGTGGGTGCTGAGCACGCACGACGCGGGCGGCCTGACTCAACTCGACATCGAACTCGCCCACCGGATCGCGTTGCACGCCGACGCGCTCGGCGCGCAGCCTGCCGATCAGGCATGAGCGAGGCGGATCCCACGCTCCTCGCCGCGGCCGCCGCCGAGACGGGGGGTGCCCACCACGAGCCGCACGACGCCGGCGCGATGGGCCGACTGAACTGGCTGCGTGCCGGGGTCCTCGGCGCCAATGACGGCATCGTCTCGACGGCGGGCCTGGTTATCGGCGTGGCCGCCGCCACCAACAACCGGGCGGCGATCTTCACCGCCGGCCTCGCGGGTCTGGCCGCGGGCGCCATGAGCATGGCCGTCGGTGAATACGTCTCGGTGAGCACCCAACGCGACTCCGAACGGGCGATGGTCGCCAAGGAGCGCCTCGAACTGGCCCAACTGCCCCACACCGAGTTGCTCGAGTTGGCCGAGATCTACGAGGGCAAGGGCCTGCCGCCGAGGTTGGCTCTCGATGTCGCCAAGGCGCTCACGGAACACGATGCCCTGGCCGCGCACGCCGAGGCCGAGTTGCGCATCGACCCCGACGACTTGACCAATCCCTGGCACGCCGCCATCGCCTCGATGATCTCCTTCACCATGGGCGCACTCCTGCCGTTGCTGGCCATCCTCAACCCGGCCACGGGTTGGCGCATCCCGGGGACCGTGGTCGTCGTGCTGGTCGCCCTCGCCCTCACCGGCTATATCAGCGCCCGCCTCGGGGGCGCGGCCATCGGCCGCGCGGTGCTGCGTGTGGTTCTCGGCGGCATCCTGGCGATGGCCGTGACCTATGGCATCGGCCGGCTCTTCGGGACCGCCGTCTCCTGACGCAACCAGCGGGTGATCCGGCGTGGGCCCGGGCCCCGGGTGAGCATCTCCATGGTCACCAGTTCGCCCGTCGGCCCGGTCAGCGGCAGCTTCCAATTCGGGTATTCCTTGTCGGTGCCCGGCTGGTTGATCGCCCGGCGGTCGCCGACCAGGTCGGTGACGCTCACCCCGAGCAGCTTGGCCGGGGTCCGGGCCAGATAGCGGTGCAGCGATTCGACGAACGGCGCGACATCGGCCGAGTCGTGCGGGAGGTCGCGGGCGGCCAGGGCGTCGGCGACCTTGCCGATCGCCTCCAACTCGTGCTCGCGCTCGACCTCGACCGGCCGAGTGAGCAGCCCGAGTTCCTCTCGGATCGCGACGTGCTCCAGCCCGAGATAGCCGGCGGTCGGCGGGAGATCGTGGGTGGTCACGCTGGCCAGGCACAGCTCGCGGTAGTGTTCCGGCGGCAAGGGCTGGCCGTCGGCCCACTCGAACCACAGGATCGACGTGCCGAGGATGCCGCGCTCGAACATGAAGTCGCGCGCGAAGGGCTGCACGACGCCGAGGTCCTCGCCGACAACGACAGCGCCGGCACGGTGGGCCTCCAGGCACAGGATGCCGATGAGCGCCTCGTGGTCGTAGTGGACGTAGGTGCCGTCCTTCGCTGTCATACCGTCCGGCACCCACCACAGCCGGAAGAGGCCGATGATGTGGTCGACGCGGATGCCTCCCGCATCGCGGAGCACCGTGCGCAACATGTCGCGATAGGGCGCATAACCCAGTTCGGCGAGCCGGTCGGGCCGCCAGGGCGGCTGTGACCAATTCTGGCCCATCTGGTTGAACTGATCCGGGGGCGCGCCGACGCTGATGCCCTGGGCGAGCGCGTCGGTCAGGCACCACGTGTCGGCCCCGTCGGGGTGGACGCCCACCGCCAGGTCGTGGACGACACCGAGCGCCATGCCGGCCTCTTTGGCCAGGTGCTGCGTGCTGGCGAGTTGCTCGGTCAGGATCCACTGCAACCAGCAGTAGAAGTCGACATCGGCGCGGTGCTCGTCACGGAACGCGGCGACCGCTTCGCTCGCGGAATCCTGCAGATCGAGCGGCCAGTGACGCCAGGGCTGTCCGTGCACATCGGCCAGGGCGCACCAGGTCGCGAAGTCGACGAGTCCCTGGCCTTCGCGCTCGCAGAAGCCGTCGAAGGCGCGCTGGCGCCGGGCGCTGAGGCCACTGGCGTGGACGATCCGCAGCGCCGCGCTCTTGGCCGACCAGGCCGCGTCCCTGTCGATGACGTCGGCGGTGTTGAGCTTGCGGGCGCGCTTGGCGAGCTTTGCCACCGCCGAACGCCGCGACGAGCGCAGATAGCCGACCTCCGGGATGTCCTCGACCCGGATGTAGACCGGGTTGACGAAGCGCCGCGTCGTCGGCAGATAGGGCGAGGCCTCCATGGGTGCCGTCGCCTGCGCGGCATGCAGGGGATTGACCAGGACGAAGTCGGCGCCAAGATCGGCCGCCCCCCACGTCGCGAGGTCGGCGAGGTCCGCGAGATCGCCGATGCCATACGAGTTGGCCGATCGCAGTTGATAGACCTGCGTCATCAACCCGAACATCCGCCGGTGCGCCAGCCCCGCGGGTAGATCTAGTCGTCCCGGAGTGACGATGAGCGCGGCGGTCGCTGACGGCTCGCTCGCCTCGCCGACGAAGGCGTGCAGGCGGTGCCAGCCCAGCGGCAGGTCGCCGGGCACCTCGAAGGTCGCCTCCCCGGTCAGCACCTCGTCGACCATGCGCGGCTCGACCCAGTTCTCGACCTGGCGGACCGCGACGAGCCCACCCTCCTCGAGTTCGACGACCAGGCCGACGGCCGTGCCGTGCGGAACGTGAACGGCCACGTGCGGCCGCCAGCCCGCGCGGAGCACGACGGTCGCCGGCAACGTCCGGCGCCAGTGGCGCAGCCACAGATGGCGATGCGCGTCCACCAACTCGGCGGGTGTCGAAGTCGGGACGCCCAGGGCGTCCAGGACCTGCCCGATGGTCTCGGCGCTGACCGTCGTATGCCGTCCCTGCCAGTCCCAGAACTCGGTCGCCACACCATAGGCCTGGGCCAGCGCGGTCAACTCGGGGGAGGGGGTGGCGCACATCGAGCGGGCTCCTTGTGAATCGGGAACGGCGGGCCGGCGGAGCGCCGGACTAAACGCGGCAAGTCTGTCATGTCGGACCTCGGGGAATACCGCCCGGCTCGTCCGCGCTGAACTTCACCAGACTCTCGCATCCTGCTCCGGAGGCCCCGTGCTCGTCCTATTGACCCCCTCCCCCGTCGAAGCGGGGCTAGGCTGGTCGGCAATGACTGCCACCCCACCCACCCCGCCGACCGACGTGTCACCCGAGCCGGAGGTGGATCTCGCGACCGAAACCGCGCAGGAGCGCCGCGCGCGTTTCGAGGCTCTGGCGATGCCGCTGATCGACCAGCTCTACTCCGCCGCCCTGCGCACCACCCGCAACCCTGCCGACGCCGAGGACCTGGTCCAGGAGACTTACGCCAAGGCGTATGCCGCGTTCCACCAGTTCAAACCGGGCACCAACCTCAAGGCCTGGATGTACCGCATCCTGACCAACACCTACATCAACACCTACCGCAAGAAGCAGCGCGAACCGCTGCAGTCCGACGCGGCCGAGGTCGAGGACTACCAGCTCGCACGCGCCGAGTCGCACACGTCGCGCGGCCTGCGCAGCGCGGAGGTCGAGGCGCTGGACCACCTGCCCGACTCCGAGGTCAAGCGGGCGTTGCAGGAGTTGCCGGAGGAGTTCCGTCTGGCGGTCTATTTCGCCGACGTCGAGGGCTTCGCCTACAAGGAGATCGCCGAGATCATGGGCACCCCGATCGGGACCGTGATGTCGCGCCTACACCGCGGTCGTCGCCTCCTGCGCGAGCTGCTGGCCGACTATGCCGCCGAGCGCGGCTTCGCTGCCGCCCGCACCGGAGCGGAGGAGTCGTGAGCCACCACCTCGACGAGGCCGACTGCTCCGAGGCCCTACACCGCGTCTTCGAATATCTCGACGGTGAAATGGGCTCCGACGACAGCGCCAAGATCGCCGCCCACCTGGCGCATTGTGCCGCTTGCCTGCAGCAATACGACCTCGACACAATGGTCAAGGCCCTGGTCAAGCGGTCCTGCCCACCAGAGTCGGCACCGACCCACCTGCGCGCGATGATCGTCCAGCGGATCACCACGATCGAGGTTCGCTACTCCGACTGAGCCGCCCACGCCGGCATCCGCCCACCGAGCCGGCCAATGCCGCATACGGCCACCAGACAAAACGCCGCCGCCCCGTCCCGGGGTGGCGGCGTTGGTGATGCGACGCTCAGGCGTTCGGCTTGCGGCCGTGGTTGGCGCCCTTCTTCTTGCGGTCGCGGCGCTTGCGGGCACGCTTGCTCATGGTCCTTCTCCATACCGGTGGGGGATGTTCGTGGGTCGCCGACTTAGCGTCCCGATACCGGCCATTCTCCCATAGTTCGCCCAGACGCCGTTCGCTCGGCCACCCGTGCGCCTGATCTCGGTATGCCGCGTCGCACCCGTGCGTACCGGTCCCGCGCCCGCTCGGTAGGAAAGGCATTTCGCTGCGTGTCGCCCTGGTGGGAATATTTGGTCAATCGCACCACATCAGCCCGCGATCACGCCCTGATCGCCGACCTCCTCGGAGCCACAGAATGTCGCCTCGTCGTTTCCTCGCCGGCGCCGTGTTGGCCGCTTCGGCCGTCGTTCTTCCCGCCGGTGTCGCGGCGGCTGACCCGCCCCCGCCCCCGTCACAGGCGGCCACCCCGGCACCGTGCACGGGAGTCCCCCCGCAGGCCGGTAACGGCAGGTGTGTCCGTCCGGATATCTGGGAATGGACGGTCGAGGGCCAGTAGGCTCCCATGGCGTGACCTCCCCGGCGCCCCGGGCCAGCGACGCCTATACGCGTGAGGAGCGCCGCGAGCGCGAGTTCGCCTTGCGCACCGATGCGGTCGTTCTGGCAACGTCGCTGGCCGCCCTGGTGGCCTTCGGCGCGTCGTGGTTCGTGCTCGACGGGGTGGGTCGGTGGAGCGATGCCCTGGTGCTCGCCCTGGTTGCCGGCATCAGCAATCTGGCGCGGCGCGACTCCCGGCGCGGGCGCGGACTCTCGCTGACCGGAGCGATCATGCTGGCCGCGATCCCCGTCGGCGCAGGTCTGGGTATCCCTCTCATCGCGATCGTCGGCGCTGCCGCGAACTGGCGCTCCGTCGGCGCCCAGCGCATCGTCTTCAACGCCGCGACCGGCTGCCTTGCGGGCGTCCTGGCCGCCATGGTCTATGTGATCCTCGGCGCCCCCGTGGTCCCGGCAGCCGCCCTGGGCGAGACCCGAGGCCTGATCCAGATGGGACTCGGGCTCGTGGTGGGCATCATCGTGCAGGCGCTCACCACAGCCACCTTGGTGGCGGGGGTGCTCTGGGCCAGCCGCGGGATCTCGATGCGCACAACCATGCGGGGGCTTTTTCGAGAGTCCGGCCTGGACTATCTCGCCACCATCGGCTTGGCCTTCCTCATCGTGGTGACGTGGGTGCCCGTCGGGGCCGGCGCCGTGAGCGTGGTCCTGCTGGCGCCCATATTTGTCGTCAGTCGATTCGCTGTCGCGCAGTGGAGCAATGAGTGGACCGCCCAGGTACGTGCCGTCAGTGCCTTCACCACCGCCATGGACGAGCGCCATCCCGGTGCGGCGGTCCACGCCGCTGATGTTGCGCGCATCTGCGAATGGATCGCCGATGAGCTGGCGATGAGTTCGGTAGATGCGCAGGCGCTCGGCCTAGCCGGAGCGCTGCACGGCATCGACGCGCTCGCGCTGCCCAACGGAAGTGGCCGCCGCTCGGCGATCTCCGCACTCGACTCCGTGGACGTGCTGGCCCCGGCGCTGCCCATCCTGCAGCGCTACCGCGACCCCGACGACGGCGTCGGCCGGCCGCTCCGGCCCGCCCGGGTGCTAGCCGTCGCCGATGCGTATGCACGGGTGCGCGCTCGTGACGTGCCCGCCGGTGCGCGCGAGCCGCACCTGCTCGCCTACGGGCGGCTGCTGGAGCAGCAGGACGACCGCTTCGATCCTTCGGTCATCGCGGCCCTGGGCCGGGTCCTCGAACGCGTCGACCCCCTCGATCGCGGGATCGCTCGGTCCGCCGAGACCGTGGCCGGCGACCCCGGGACGTCCGGATGAGCGTGCCGTTGCGCAGCGGCGCGACGGTGGTGCCGGCGTTGGCCGCCGGGATCGTCATCGCCGCCGTCGTGGGGTGGATCCAGTCGGGTCAGGCCGTGGATCGACGTGCCCTGCCCTTCGTCGCGCTCGCCTTGGTCGTGATCGCCGCGGGCGAACTGGTCCGCCTTGACCTCGGCGATCGGCTCCTGGCGCCGGTGAGCACGGCGACGGCGGTCGGGCTGGTGTTGGCGCCGCTTGGGCGTGACGGTGGCGGGCTGCCGCTGGCGCAAGCCGTCCTGGCGGTCGCGCTTGGACTGGCGGCGGGTGGCGCCGTGCTGGCGCTCACCGGGCGCCCGGCGCCACTGAGCGATCTCGCGGCACGCTTCATCGGCGTCGGTTTTGTGGCCGCGCTCGGGAGAAGCCAGATGTTCGGGCCGGATCTGATCCAGTGGTGGCAGCGACCCGACGTGCCGCGCTGGCTCGGCGCCCTAGCGCTGATCGGCGCGGCCACCGTGGGCGTCGGCGTCGAGATCGCCCTATGGACCGCCTCGCGCTCACGCACCTGGCGCATCTCCTGGCTGGCGCTGGTCCGCGCCGATCTGGAGCGTTCGGGGGCCGTCGGCGCGATCATGACCAATGTCGGCGCGCTGATGGCGTTCGCCTACCCGGCCATCGGCGTGTGGGCCCTTCCGCTCTATCTCGTGCCGATCGCCACGGCGGTCATCGCGCTGCGCCGCGCCCAACGGATCCGCGATATTCAACACCAACTGATCACCGCGCTGTCGCGCCTGAGTGACGAAACCGGTCATACGAACCCTGGCCATGCGCAGCGCGTCGCCCGGCTCAGCGTGGCCCTGGGGGAGGAACTGGGGCTGGGGCCGTTGGATCTGCTGGCGGTGCGGGACGCCGCCCTGGTCCACGACGTCGGGCAGGTCACGCTGGCGGAACCGATCCCGGACGGCGCCACGCTCGGCGCAGCCCCGGCGGAGCAGGCGCAGGTCGTCCTCGACACCGTGCGCATCATCGAGGCCGCCGGGCTGCCCGAGCCGATGGTCGAAGCGGTGCGCGGGAGCATCGTGCAGTTCCGGCAGTTGCGCGAACAGGGCCAGACGATCCCCGTGACCGGCCGCATCGTCAAGGTCGCCAATGCCTATGACGACCTGACCCGGGGCCGGCGCTCGGCCCGGGCTGCGGCCCTGGAGCGGATCCACCTGGGCCTCGGCTACGAATACGACCCGGCCGTGGTCGACGCGCTCGCCCGGGTCACCGAGAACGCCTAAACGGGGGGGGGGCTGGCGCGCACCCGCCGCTTAGGCGCTCGGTGACCTTCGGGCGACCGGGTCTGCGGTCTGCTCAGGCCTTCTTGGTGTCGGCGAAGATCGTCGCGATCTCGTCGATCTTGGCCAGCAGCTGGTCGGCGACGTCGACATCGAAGCTGCCCTTGGTGCCACTGGCGCCGGCGAGCTTGGTGGCCTCGTTGACCAGGGTGTGCAGGTTCGGGTACTTCTCGAAATGCGGGGCCTTGAAGTAGTCGGTCCACAGCACCCACAGGTGGTGCTTGACCAACTCGGAGCGCTGCTCCTTGATGATCGCGGCCCGCACTCGGAAGTCGGGGTCGTCGTTGTCGGCAACCTTGGTGCAGATCGCCTTGAGGGATTCGGCCTCGATGCGCGCCTGCGCGGGGTCGTAGACACCGCAGGGCAGGTCGCAGTGGGCGCTGACGGTCGGGATGCGAATGAGTCGGCGGAACATGATGTCCTCTCAGTGCTTGGCCGGGCGAGCCGGACGCGGATCGCTCGCGATCAAACCTACCCGGCCGATCGCCTCGGCAGCCGGAGCGGGGGCGGCCAGAGTCGGCACGCGACCACCGCGAGCACGTCACTGCTGGCCACCGAACCGAAGAGCCAGCTGTCGGCTCCGACCGAGGGATTGTCGCGCTCGAGCCACCAGCGCGCCGGGTCCGCGGGATCGCGCCCCGCGAGCCGTTTGACGGCAACCGGGCGCGGTGTGCCGTCGCGTTCGGCCGGGAGCCGGGCGATCACCAGAGCGCCCGAGCTCAGCCGACGGGTGCGACGGATCAGCAGCAGATCGCCCGGCCACAGTGTCGGCGACATGGAGTGGCCTTCGACACGAACCACCCCGATCGGCGCCGGCAGGTATGACACGATGCCTAACGTTACGGTCATCCCCGTGGCGCCATCCGGGCCCACCCGCCCGGAATCCGACGTGGCCCGGCGCCCACGATCAGTCTGCCCTGCTGTCTCGATTGGAGCCCGTAACCATGCGCACCCCCACCGATCCATCGACGCCCGGAGAGGCGGGCGATCCCTTTGCGAACGACCCGGTCTTCATCGCGCACGAAGGCGGCAAGCTCGGGGTAGTCGCAACCAAGCCACTCGCGGGCCGGGAGGATCTGGCCCTGCTCTACACCCCTGGGGTCGCCAAGGTGAGCGCCGCCATCGCCGCGGACGCCCGGCTGGCCGAGCGCTACACGAGCAAACGGCATACGGTCGCGGTCGTCACCGACGGCACGGCGGTCCTCGGGCTGGGCAATATCGGCCCGCTCGCGGCTCTTCCGGTCATGGAGGGCAAGGCCGTGCTGTTCAAGGAGTTCGGCGGCCTCGATGCCGTCCCCCTGTGCCTGGAGACCGGCACGGTGGACGAACTCGTTGAGGCGATCGCCCGCCTGGCACCCGGCTTCGGTGGCATCAACCTCGAAGACATCTCCGCCCCGCGCTGCTTCGACATCGAGGACAAACTGGCCCGTCGGCTGCCGATTCCCGTCTTCCACGACGATCAGCACGGCACGGCGATCGTCGTTCTCGCCGGCCTGATCAACGGCTGTCGGGTGGTCGGGAAGGATCTGGCGGATCTGCGGATCGTCATCAGCGGGGCCGGTGCGGCCGGCATCGCGATCGCCAATTTGCTGCACGAGGTGGGCGTCGCCGATGTCGTCGTGTGCGATTCCCGCGGCATCCTCGGCCCGGACCGGCGCGACATCTCCGGCCACAAAGCCAGGGTTGCGGCATGGAGCAATCCGCGTCAACTGACCGGCCCGATCGGCAAGGCGCTGATCGGAGCCGAGGTCCTGATCGGCGTGAGCGGAGGCACCATCGAGGAGACGGATGTCGCCGCGATGGCCCCAGACGCGATGATCTTCGCGCTCGCCAATCCGACGCCGGAGGTCCACCCGGACATCGCCGGCAGGTATGCCGCCATCGTTGCCACGGGACGTTCGGACTTCCCGAACCAGATCAACAATGTGCTCGCTTTCCCCGGGATCTTCCGCGGCGCCCTGGATGCCGGGGCCCGCGCCATCACGACGGCGATGAAGATTGCTGCGGCGCGGGCGATTGCCGACCTGGTCGACGAACCCACCTCGGATGCCATCGTCCCGAGCGTCTTCGACCCCCGGGTCGCACCACGCGTGGCGAGTATTGTCGCCGCGTTGTCCTAGACTTTGTGGGCCGGGAGGCCCCACCCGGTCTCACTTTCTGCACTTATTGGAGTTCGTTCGTGCCTGCCGATGGCCAGGAGTCGACCGACCGGCACCAGGCCACCAAACGCGGCGGAGGCTTCTGGGGAGGTGGCGGCGCCACGCGTGCCGCCGGGCGCCGGTCGCGGACCAAGTCGCGCGACATCATCCCGGCTGTCGCCGTCATCCTCGCGATCCTGCTGGCCATTCTGTCCGGCATCCGGCGGTGCTCCGCGCGGCCTACCTCGGGGCCAATGGGTCGATCGCCGGCGCGGGTTGGGCGCTCGCGGCCGACCCGCGCCGGCGCTGACTCGGTATGGCCTTCGCGGCAGCGGCGAATGTGCTGGTACTGGTGGTGGCGACGCCTCGTGTGGGTGCGTTCGGTGGCGGCCTGGCCATGGTCGCCGCAAGCCTGGTCGCCGGCACCGCGAACATCATCTGGCTGCATCGCCATTTCGGTATCCCCTGGCGCGGCTTCTACGGCTGGAGCCGCCATGACACCGACCAGTTGCTCGCAGTGGTCCGCCTGTTGACTCGGCGCATCCGCCGGGTCCCTGCCTGAGAAAGAGAGATGCTTCGGTGGAGATCGACTCGAGCCCGAGGCACGATAAGCCCCGCAAGGTGGTCAAGTTGGCCACCCTTGGGTTCCTTGCGGCCCGGACCGGCTTAGCAGCGCACCCGTCACCGGGGATTCGCCGGTCACCCTGTCCATCACCTCCTACGGCCGGCGGATGAGTGTCGTCGGTTATGCCATCGAGTCGCTCGCCGCCGGTCGTGTCCGGCCGGCCCGATTTCTGCTGTGGGTCGATAACCCGGACGCGGCCCGAGCCAGCAAGGATGATCGACCGGCTGGCCGAGCGGGGTTTGGAAGTCCTCGCCACCAATGACTTCGGCCCGCACAAGAAGAGCTACCCCTACTGCAGGCTGGCCGGCGGGGACGGCCTGGACCTGGTCACGGCAGATGACGACTTGCTCTACCCCCGCGGCTGGCTCGCGGGCCTGGCCAGCGGGCAGGCGGCCGCACCCGGTGACTTCGTCGGCTATCGCGCCAAGACGGTGTCCTTCGAGGAGAACGGGCAGTTGGCTCCCTACGCGCAGTGGCCGGCGGCCCCCGCGGGTCCTCCGGCCCCGCGCGTCTTCCTCACCGGGGGTGCGGGCGTGGTCTTCCCCGCCGCCCTGCGCGCGGCCATCGCCGCCGCCGGCGCGGCCTTCATGGACGTATGCCCGCGTGCGGACGACATCTGGACAAACGCCTGCGCGCTGCGGGCCGGCATCACCGTGCGCACCATCGATGCAAAGGGGGATGGCGATGCTCAGCATCCCGCGCAGTCAAGGCGAGCAGGCGCTGCATACCGACAATGTCGGTGCCGGCGGCAACGACCGGCAACTCGCGGCCACCATGACGCCGTCCGATCTGGCGGCGCTCCGGGCCGGTTGATCCGGCCCGGAGCGACTGGTCAGTCCTCGGCGAAAAGGTCGTCCAGGCGCGCCAGCCAGGCGGCCAACCGCTCGATGGGCACCTCGAACTCGGGGTGCTCGTCGACGAAGGAGCGCAATTGGTCGGCGACCCAGGCGAGGCTGACCTCCTCCTCCCCGCGCCGGGTCTCCAACTCCTCGATGCCGCGATCGGTGAAGTACATCCTCGATCCCGTCAGCGATCGAAGGCGGCAGCCAGGAGGATGGCCTCCTCGGCCGCGTGCTTCTTCGACGAGCCGGTCGCGGGCGAGGCCGAAGCGGGCCGCGACACGACACGCAGCGGCTTGGTGTAGCCCCGCTCGGCCAGTTCCGGAGGCAGGTTGAGGCCGAGGAACGGGTAGGACCCTTGGTTCTTCGGCTCGTCCTGGACCAGGACCAACTCGGCGTTGGGATACTGCGCCAGGGCGGCGGCGATCTCGTCCGCCGGCAGCGGGTAGATCTGTTCCAGCCGCAGAATGGCGGTGCGCTGGTCGCCGCGCTTCTCGCGCTCCGCCTCGAGTTCGTAGACGACCTTGCCGCTGGCCAGCAGCACCCGGTCGACCTGGTGGCCATCGAGCTTGGTCGTATCCGGCAGGACGGGTCGGAAGCCGCCGGTCGTAAAGTCCTCGGGCATCGAGGACGCCGCCTTCAGCCGCAGCATGGACTTCGGCGTGAAGACGATCAGCGGGCGGCGGGGGCGGGCATACGCCTGGCGGCGCAGCAGGTGGAAGTGGCTCGCCGGCGTGCTCGGGTAGGCGACGGTCATATTGTCCTCGGCGCACAGCGTCAAGAAGCGCTCGATCCGCGCCGATGAGTGGTCCGGGCCCTGGCCCTCGTAGCCGTGGGGCAGCAGCATGACGACCGATGAGTGCTGGCCCCACTTCTGTTCGGAGGAGGAGATGAACTCGTCCATGATCGTCTGAGCGCCGTTGACGAAGTCGCCGAACTGGGCCTCCCATAAGACGAGTGCGTCGGGCCGCTCAACCGAATAGCCGTACTCGAAGCCCATGGCGGCGTACTCCGAGAGCAGGGAGTCGTAAACCCAGAACTTCGCCTGGTCCGGGCTCAACTCACGCAGGGGCGTCCACTCGTCGGCGTTCTGCTTGTCGATCAGGACCGCGTGACGCTGGACGAAAGTGCCGCGCCGGCTGTCCTGTCCGGCCAGCCGCACCGGCGTGCCCTCCATGAGGAGGGAACCGAAGGCGAGCAACTCGCCCATACCCCAATCGACGCCGCCCTCGCGGGTGGAGGAGGCGCGCTTCTCCATCGCTTGCGCGAGCTTCGGGTGGACCGTGAAGCCGGGCGGTGGCGAGACGAACGCATCGCCGATGTGCTGGAGCATCTCGGTGGAGATGGCGGTCTGAGTGGCCGAGTGGCGCGGCGCGGTCGGGGTTTGGGCGGTCGGTCGCTCCAGCCCGGCGTGGCCTTCGACGTCGGTGCCGCGCACAGAGGGGTCATCGGCCGGCATGTCCTGCTGCTGCATGGCCGCTTTGGTCTCGACGAAGACCTTTTCCAGCTGTTGCTGGTAGTCGCGCAAGGCCGCGTCGGCTTCGTCTTGGCTGATGTCACCGCGGCCGATCAAGGCCTCGGTGTAGAGCTTACGGACGCTGCGCTTGGCCTCGATCAGCTTGTACATCAGCGGCTGCGTCATCGAGGGGTCGTCGCCCTCATTGTGTCCGCGGCGGCGATAGCACACCATATCGATGACGACGTCCTTGTTGAACTCCTGACGGAACTCGTATGCCAGCTCCGCCACCCGCACGCACGCCTCCGGGTCGTCGCCGTTGACGTGGAAGATCGGTGCTTGCACCATCTTGGCGACATCGGTGCAGTAAATCGACGAGCGCGAGCTGGTCGGCGCAGTCGTGAATCCGACCTGGTTGTTGATGACGACGTGCACGGTGCCGCCGGTGCGGTAACCGCGCAGTTGCGAGAGGTTCAGCGTCTCGGCCACGATGCCCTGGCCGGCAAAGGCCGCGTCACCGTGTAGCAGGATGGGCAGGACGGTGAAGTCCTCGCCGCCGAGGTTGATCCGGTCCTGCTTGGCGCGGGCGATGCCTTCGAGGACTGGGTCGACGGCCTCGAGGTGCGAGGGGTTGGCCGCGAGGTAGACCTTGGTGGTCGCGCCGGACTCGGCGGTGAAAACACCCTCGGTGCCGAGGTGGTATTTCACGTCCCCTGAGCCCTGCACCGAGCGGGGGTCCTGCTTGCCCTCGAACTCGCGGAAGATCTGACTCGGCTGCTTGCCGGCGATATTGGCGAGCACATTGAGCCGGCCGCGGTGCGGCATACCGATGCACACCTCTTCGAGGCCGTCCTGGGCGGCCCGCGAGAGCACCCGGTCCAGCAGCGCGATCACGGACTCGCCGCCTTCGAGCGAGAAGCGCTTTTGGCCGACGAACTTGGTCTGCAGGAAGGTCTCGAAGGCCTCGGCGGAGTTGAGGCGGCGCAGGATCCGCAGTTGCTCCTCACGCGAGGTCTTGGCGTAGCCGATCTCGACCTTGCGCTGGATCCACCGGCGCTGCTCGGGGTCGGTGATGTGCATGTACTCGATGCCGACGGAGCGGCAGTAGGAGTCGCGCAGGATGCCGAGGATCTTGCGCAGCGGCAGGAAGGGGACGCCGCCGAAGCCGCCGGTGGCGAAGTGCCGGTCGAGGTCCCACAGCGTCAGATCGTGGCTGGTGACGTCGAGGTCGGGGTGGCGCCGCTGGCGGTATTCGAGCGGGTCGGTGTCGGCCATCAGGTGGCCACGCACGCGGTAGGCGTGGATCAACTCCTGGACGCGGGCAACCTTGTTGATGTCGTCGTCGTGCGAGGCGTCGATGTCCTGGACCCAGCGCACCGGCTCGTAGGGGATGCGCAGGCTGGCGAAGATCTCGTCATAGAAGCCGTCCGCGCCGAGCAGGAGCTGGTGCATGATCCGCAGCATGTCGCCGGACTGGGCACCCTGGATGATCCGGTGGTCATAGGTCGAGGTCAGCGTGAGGATCTTGCTGACGCCATTGCGGTTGAGGATCGTCGGGCTGGCCCCCTGCCACTCGGCCGGGTACTCGAGCGCGCCGACGCCGATGATGGTGCCCTGGCCTTGCATCAACCGCGGAACCGAACTGACCGTGCCGATGGTGCCGGGGTTGGTCAAGCTGATGGTCGTGCCTTGGAAGTCCTCGATGGTCAGCTTGCCGCCGCGGGCCTTCTTGATCAGGGACTCGTAGGCGGCCCAGAAGTGCGAGAAGTCCATGCTCTCGGCGGCCTTGATGGAGGGGACGAGCAACTGCCGGGTGCCGTCGTCCTTGGCCAGGTCGATCGCGATGCCGAGATTGACGTGGGCCGGAATGCACAAGGCCGGTTTGCCGTCGACCTTGGTGAAGCTGTTGTTCATCGCCGGGAGCTGAGCCAGGGCCTTGACCATGGCGTAGCCGATGATGTGGGTGAAGGAGACCTTGCCGCCGCGGGCGCGGGCGAGGTGATTGTTGATGACGACCCGGTTGTCGATCAGCAGCTTCGCGGGCACGCTGCGCACGCTGGTCGCCGTTGGGACCTGTAGCGAATTCTCCATATTGGTCACGACGCGTGCGCTGGCGCCGCGGATCGGGCTGACCTCGGTGCTTGCCGTCGCGGCGGCGGGGGACTTGGGCGCAGCGTCGCGGGGGGTGGCCGAGGGCGAGGTCGGGGCTGGACGCTCAGGTGCTTTACGAGGGGCTGGGGCCGGCGCGAGCGGTGCGGCGTTCGCGGCAGGGGCCACGGGTGCGGCGGGTGCGGGAGCCGGTGTTGACGTTGTCGGACTCGCGGCGGGGGATGCCGCGGCGGGGGCCGCCGCAGCTGTGGGCGGCTTGGCCGCCGCGGAGGGCGCCTGGGCTCCGGCGGGCGCCTGGGCCGGTGCGGCGGCCGGGGGCGACTGCCCATTGCTCTGCGAGGTGCCATTATCCCCGGGCTGGTAGGTCGCGAAGAAGTCCCACCAGGCCCGGTCGACGGAGTTCCGGTCCTTCAGGTAGCTCTCGTAGAGCTCATCGACGAGCCATTCGTTGGGTCCGAATGCTTCCATCGGGTCGGCAGGAGTCTTGGGGTCGGGCACGGCCGTAACGCCTCTTTCGCACTCGTCAGCGGTGACGGAACTGTTTCAACCCGTCCAGCCTACCCGGGCCACCAGGAGTGGGCCGATTCCCGCGGTGCCCGCGCGCCGACGTCAGGTCACATCGCGCCGAGTGGTCAGGAAGGCACCGCTGATGGCGAGCACGGCGGCATACAGGACGAGAACGAGACCGGCCTGCCACCAGTGATCGAAGTACTGAGCCTGGGCGGCAGGGTCGACGCTCTGACCGGCCGTGGGATCGCTGGTGATGAGCATGTTCGAGGTCAGCTGGCCCGGGATCCACTTCATCGCCGAATACCAGTGCTTGACCGTGAAGATGATGGACAGGGCGGTCTGGATGATGAAGGCGAAGCCGACGGCGATCAGGACAGCCGCGATCTGGTTGCGGATCAGCATGCCGACGCCGAAACCGATGAGCATCCAGATGGCGAAGACGAGGATGCCGATGCCGAGCGACTCCCACACCTTCGGTTCGCCGAGGAGGGTCGGCTGGTGCTTGACGAATTTGATGATCGGCACGGCGCCGGCGATGCTGGCGGCGGCGTGGACAACGGCATACAGAGCACCGGTGATGGCCACGGCGATCATCTTCGAGATCATCACGACCCACCGGTTGGGGGTAGAGAGGAAGGTCGCGCTGATCGTCTTGTGCCGGTATTCGCCGGTGATCAGCATGACCCCCAGGGCCAGCGGGAAGAGCAGCGACATCTGCTGCACGATGCCGGCGTTGTAGATCAGCTGTGCGGTGCCGACGGTCAGTTTGGCGAAGGGGTTGCCCTGGCCGCCGTTGTCGCCGTTGTCCATATTCGCGTTGCCGAGCAGGGCGGCGAAGCCCATCGCGATCAAGGCGGCGACCAGGGCCATACCCAGCCCCATGCCCCACCACAACCGGGTGCTGAAGACCTTCCGAAGCTCGGAGCGGATGGCGCCGATCACTTTTCGTTCCCCCCGTCCTGGCCGGCGATCGCGTCCTGCTCCTGGGGAGCGGTCCCGTCGCCGAGATTGCGGTTCTGGCCCTCGGTCAGGGCGAAGAAGAGTTCTTCGAGGTCGCTGGCCTGCGGCTGCAGTTGCCAGATCGGCAGCCCGGCGCGCAGGGCGACATCGCCGATGAGGCGCAGGTCGTCGGTCTGCACCGAGAGTGAGTTGCCGTCGGCCCCCGGAGTCGACGTCACATCCGCGACGCGGAGCGCGCCGGCGAGGCGGCCGGGGTCCGAGGTGCGCACCAGCGCGGTGACCGGGCCGTGCAGGGATTCGATGGTCCCGGCCCGGACGAGCCGGCCGTTCGAGATGATCACGACGTCGTCGACGGTCTGCTCGACCTCTTGCAGCATGTGGCTGGAGACCAGGATGGTCCGGCCCTGGGCGGCGAGACTGCGCAGGAAGCCGCGCAGCCAGCGGATGCCCTCGGGGTCGAGGCCGTTGGCGGGCTCGTCGAGGATCAGCACTTGCGGGTCGCCCAGCATCGCGGCGGCCAGACCGAGGCGCTGGCGCATGCCCATCGAGTAGCCCCCCGCCCGCTGGCGGGCGGCGGCCGGGATGCCGACGAGTTCGAGCATCTCGTCCACCCGAGAATCCGGTATGCCCGCGGTGGCGGCGAGCACGCGCAGGTGGTCGCGACCCGAGCGTCCGGGGTGGAAGTTGGTGGCCTCGAGCGCGGACCCGACGGTCGTCAGCGGCGTGGAGATCCCGGCATACGAAACGCCACCGATGGTGGCGGTGCCTGCGGTGGGCTTGACCAGGCCGAGCAGGATCCGCAGCGTGGTGGTCTTGCCGGCGCCATTGGGCCCGAGGAAGCCGGTGACCCGCCCCGGTGCCACGCTGAAACTGAGGTTGTCGACGGCAACGAAGTCACCGAATCTCTTAGTGAGATCGGTGATCTCGATCCGTCCGCCATCGGCGGTCGCGCTCATCTGGGTCAACTTTCCGGTCGATGCGGGGCCCCTGCCCCCGTCCTCGCACCCCGTGGTGCGCACCCATTCAACCAGGCATCCTTGGGTACCATGGCCGCACTATGAGCGAGTGGCTGCTGGTGATTGCCGCAATTGCCCTCACCTTGGGGACGGCCCTCTTCGTCGCCATTGAGTTCTCGCTCGTGGCCCTGGACCGTCCGACCGTCCAGAAGGCCGTCGACCAGGGCGATCGCGCAGCCGAGTCGGTGCTGGCCTCGCTGAAGCAGTTGTCGACGCAGTTGTCGGCCGCGCAGGTCGGCATCACCTTGACCACCCTCATCCTCGGTTTCATCACCCAGCCGTCGGTGGGTGCACTGCTGACCAGCGGGCTCGAGGCTGCGGGCGTCAGTGTCGGTATGGCCGGACGCGTCGGCAGCGTGCTCGCGCTCGTGCTTGCCACGCTCTTCTCGATGATCGTTGGTGAACTGGTTCCGCAGTTCCTCGGCATCAGCGCGCCGCTGCGGGTCGCGAAGAAGGCGGCTCGACCGGTGCGCATCTTCGCGCTGATCGCCAAACCGCTGATCGCTGTCTTAAACGGATCGGCCAATGCCTTCTTGCGGGCGGTCGGCATCGAGCCGCAGGAGGAGCTGTCCGCGGCTCGGACACCGCAGGAGTTGGCCTCCATGGTGCGGTCCTCGGTCGCTGCTGGGACCCTGGATGAGAGCACCGGACGTTTGGTGACCGCGTCCTTGCGCTTCGGGGAGCAGACGGCCGCCGATGTCATGACGCCCCGCTCGCGCGCGTCCGCGATCGAACGTACGGCGTCGGCGGCCGATGTCGTCGCCCTCGCGCGGGCTACCGGGCACTCCCGCTTCCCGGTGATCGCCGACGACTGGGACGACGTCGACGGCGTCGTCCACGTCAAGGCCGCGATCTCGGTCCCGTATGACCGGCGCCCCGGGGTTCCGGTGTCCGCGCTGATGGTCGACCCGGTCGTCGTGCCCGAGACCCTGCGGCTCGATCCGCTGCTGGACACCCTGCGCGAGGCCGGCTTGCAGTTCGCGGTCGTCGTCGACGAATACGGCGGCACCTCCGGCGTGGTCACCCTCGAGGACGTCATCGAAGAGATCGTCGGCGACGTCGGCGATGAGCACGACCGGTCGGAGACGACCGGTCGCCGCACGGTGGACGGCTCCTGGATCGTGCCCGGTATGTGGCGTCCGGACGAGGTGCGCACGCGCGTCGGCGCTCCCATGCCGGACGGGCCGGCATACGAGACGGTGGGCGGTTATGTGATGGCCGCCCTCGGTCGGGTGCCGGCCGTCGGGGACGAGACCTTTCTGCCCGGCTGGCGGATCGTCATCGTGGATATGGACGGCCGGCGGGTGGACCGGCTACGCATGATCCCGCTGCCACCCGAGGGGGCCGTTGCCGATGTGGCTGCCGCCGACGGTGCGGATGCCGCCGACGGTGCGGAGGCCGCCGAAGGTGCGGATGCCGCCGACGGTGAGGATGCCGCCGAAGGTGCGGACGAAGGGGCGAGGACATGAGCCCGGCCGCCTGGGTCACCATCGTGCTGCTCCTGCTCAACGCCTTCTTCGTGGGCTCGGAGTTCGCCGCCATGGCCGCGCGGCGCAGCCAGTTGGAGCCCCTCGCCGACGCGGGGAGCCGACGCGCGCGGACCTGCATCGAGGCGTCCGAGCACATGGGCAGCGTGCTCGCGTGTGCGCAACTCGGGATCACCTTGTGCTCGGTCCTGCTGGGTGCGATCTCGGAAGCCGCGCTGCACCACGCCCTCGAAGGGCCCTTGCACTCCCTCGGCGTGCCGGAGCCCGGGATCAGTGGGCTGGCTCTGGCGCTCGCGCTGCTGATCGTCGTCTATCTGCACGTCGTGGTGGGGGAGATGATCCCGAAGAACCTCTCGATCGCCTCGCCCGAACGCTTTGCGCTGATCCTGGTGCCGCCGCTCTATTGGCTCACGCGCGTGCTGCGGCCGTTCATCTTCGTCATGGAGACGGTGTCCAAGGCGATCGTGCGCCGGATGGGCATCGAACCCAAAGACGAAGTGGCCAGCGCCTATACGGCCGAGGAGGTCCACCACATCGTGGCCGAATCGCACCGGGAGGGGCTGGTGGAGGAGGACCAGTTCGACCTGCTGGGGGCCGCCCTGGAATTCTCCGACAAGGACGCGCGTGACGTGGGCGTACCGGTCGCGCGCCTGGTCACCGTGGCGGAGTCCGCCACGCCCGCGCAGATCGAGCGGCTGGTCGCCAAGCACGGCTTCTCCCGCTTCCCCACGGTCAACGCCGCCGGTGAGCTGACCGGCTATGTGCACCTCAAGGACATCCTGTATGCCGACTTGGCCGAGCACGATGTGCCCATCCCGGCCAAGCGCGTCCGGCGCCTGGCAACCGTCGGTGAGGCCGACGAGGTCGAGGACGCCCTAGCGACGATGCAGCGCTCGGGCTCGCACCTGGCCCGCGTGGTTGATCAAGCGGGCCGCACGACGAGCGTGATCTTCCTCGAGGACGTGCTGGAGATATTGGTGGGCGAAGTCATCGACGCGTCACAGCGGCACTGACCCGGGCTTTCCCTGGCGCAAACCCGCCGCAGCGCGCGACAATGGCTTCAGGTGGTGGTGGCCGTGGCTTTCCGAATGCATGTCCCGATCGGTGTTCCCGTGCTCTCGCCCGGGCGGCATCGCACGCCTCGGTCGGGTGGGTGCTTTATGGAGTTCGCGTCGTATCTGGCGGGGGAGCGGTGGAGCGATCATCCGGACTGCACCCACCCGGTGCTCGCGGCGCTGGCGCGTGACGTCAACGACTTCGTCGGTGACGAGCGACGGGCCGAGTTGGTGGGCTTGATTCCTGAGGTTGTGGGTTTGAACGGGAGCGATCCGATCCTGGCAGTGGCCGTCGCCGTGCGGGCGGCCGTCGCGGCGCTCCCCGTGGCACCGCTGGAGGCTCAGCACGTGCTCAGCGCCGGGGCACTGTCGTGCGACCAGTATGTGGTGACGGCCGAGCCGCCGGGCGGTGCCCGGCTTCGCGCCGAGATCGCCGCGGCGCTGGATCTGGTTCCGGCGCAACGCGACTGGGCCGTGAAGCGGCGCCAGGCGGTCGGCGCGTGTTCGATCGACCAGGGCCATCTGGTGCGCAAGGTCGCGCCCTTGATGGTGCACACCGCCACCATCGGCCTGCACCAGGCTGCCATCCCGGACGGGCCGGAGCGGCTGGTGGCGCTGCTGCGCGCGGCAATCGATGATGTGCGCGCCCTGATCCCCCGTCTGGGTCCCCCGCTCTGCGTGGGAGTGGCCGATTCAGCCCTGTCGAGAGGCCGATTCAGCCCCATCGACAGGGTAACGCTCGGGTAACTTGTGCTTCACTCGACTCCCACGCGTGCCCCCGTCGGCGCTCTCATTTCATTCCAGGCGCCTGTTACTTCTGCCGGAGTCACCGAAGGCCGGCTCCACTCGTTCCTCGTGGATGCCGGCCTATCGGTGCCCCCGGCAGGATTCGAACCTGCGCTCCCGCCTCCGGAGGGCGGTGCTCTATCCCCTGAGCTACGGGGGCGACAACGAGGGTTGAGGGTAGCAGGCCCAGCCAGGCGGACGTGAATCGCCAGCATCCACCGAGCCTGGCACCTCAACGATGAGTGATAACGCGGTCCTGACCACATTTTCACTCATCGATAACCCTCCCAGGCGGCCACCGGGCGAGTCTCGCGGCCCAGAATGCGGTTCGTGGGCACCCCGAGCCCTCCGTAGAATCGCCCGGTGACCCCCGAACAGCTGGCCGCCGCGATCCGCGCTGCCTTGGCCGAACTCGTCGCCGCCGGCGAGCTGAACGTCGAGGTGCCCGAGACCCTTCGCGTCGAGCGCCCGCGCCAGCAGGGGCACGGCGACTGGTCGACCAATATCGCCATGCAGCTCGCCAAACCTGCCGGTATGCCGCCGCGCGACCTCGCGGCCAAGCTCGCCGCCGCTCTCTCCCCCGTCACCGGCGTCGCCGCCGTCGACGTTGCTGGCCCCGGCTTCCTCAATATCACCGTGGACGCGGCGAGCGCCGGCGAACTCGCGCGCACCATCGTGGAGGAGGGGGCGGCATACGGGCAGGGCACCCAGGGGTGGGGCGTCAAGGTCAACTTGGAGTTCGTCTCAGCCAATCCGACCGGGCCGATCCATCTCGGCGGCACGCGGTGGGCGGCCGTGGGCGACGCGCTCGCCCGGGTCCTCGAAGCGACCGGGGCCGACGTCACCCGGGAGTACTACTTCAACGACCACGGTGCCCAGATCGACCGGTTCGCCCGTAGCCTCCTCGCCGCTGCCCTTGGTGAGCCGGCACCCGAGGACGGCTACGGGGGTGGCTACATCGCCGAGACCGCGGCGGAAATCGTCGCGAGCGAGCCGGGCATCACCGAGCTACCCCGCGAGGAGGCGCAGGAGCGCTTCCGGGCGATTGGGGTCGAGATGGCCTTCGCGGATATCAAGTCGACGCTGCATGACTTCGGTGTCGATTTCGACGTCTATTTCCACGAGAACGACCTGCATGCCAGCGGTGCCGTGGAGCGGGCGATCGCGCGCCTGCGCGAACTCGGTGCCGTGTATGACAAGGACGGTGCGCTCTGGCTGCGCACCAGCGAGCACGGGGACGACAAGGACCGGGTCGTCATCAAATCCGACGGCCAGCCCGCCTATATCTCTGGCGACCTGGCCTACTACCTCGACAAGCGCGAGCGCGGCTTCGATGAGTGCATCATCATGCTGGGCGCTGACCACCATGGCTATGTCGCCCGGATGATGGCGATGTGCGCGCTCTTCGGTGACGAGCCAGGCCGCAACCTGCAGATCCTCATCGGTCAAATGGTCAACCTCGTCAAGGATGGCCAGCCGGTTCGCATGAGCAAGCGGATGGGCACCGTCGTCGTGCTCGATGACCTCGTCGACGCCGTTGGCCGCGACGCCGCACGCTATGCCTTGACCCGCAGCTCCAGCGACTCGAACATCGACATCGACCTTGACCTGCTGATCAAGCGCAGCAATGACAACCCCGTCTACTACGTCCAATACGCCCACGCACGGACGGCGAATGTCGCCCGCCTGGCTGCCGAGGACGGTGTCGACCGCAGCGAAGGTTTCGACCCGGCGCTCCTGACTGACCCAACCGAGGCCGCGCTCCTGGCGATTCTCGGCGACTTCCCGCGCGTGATCAGCCAGGCCGCCGCGATGCGCGAGCCGCACCGGGTCGCGCGCTACCTCGAAGACCTCGCCGCGCACTTCCACAAGTGGTACGACACCTGCCGGGTCCGCCCGCTCAACGCCGAGGAGCCGGTGACCGACCTGCACCGCACCCGCCTCTGGCTCAATGACGCCACCCGGGTTGTGCTCGCGAATGGCCTTGGGCTGCTTGGTGTTTCGGCCCCCGAGAGGATGTAGCCGATGCGCGCACACGAGGCCGGTGCCCTCCACGCCGAAGGCTATGGCGGGCCGCCCATCTGGCTGCCCTATCCGCGCGATGTCATGGAGCTGCTGCCGCAGCTGTGGCCCGAGACCGTATGCCGTGACGCCGTCGGCCGACTTGTCATCGGCGGCGTCGACGTGGTCTCTCTCGCAAGCGAGTTCGGCACGGCCGCCTATGTGCTGGATGAGACCGATTTCCGCGCCCGGGCCCGCGCCTTCCGCGACGCCTTCGCCGACAGCTTCACCGGTGGCGCCGATGTGTATTACGCCGGCAAGGCCTTCCTGTGCACCGAGGTCGCCCGCTGGGTTGCCGAGGAGGGTCTCAATCTCGACGTCTGCACCGGTGGCGAACTCGCGGTCGCGATCCGTGCCGGCTTCCCCGGTAAGCGAATCGCCTTGCACGGCAACAACAAATCCAGTTCCGAGATTCGCCGTGCTCTCGAATACGGCGTCGGCAGGATCGTGCTGGATTCCTTCGACGAGATCGTCCGCGTCGACACCATCGCCCGCGAGCTCGGGGTCGTCGCGCCGGTGATGATCCGGGTGACGGTCGGCGTCGAGGCGCACACGCACGAGTTCATCGCCACCGGTCACGAGGACCAGAAGTTCGGTTTCAGCCTCGCCGACGGCGTGGCCCGCGAAGCAGCGGATCGCGTCGTTGCGCACCCGGACACCATGTCGCTCAAGGGTTTTCACTCCCACATCGGCAGCCAGATCTTCGACACCACCGGCTTCGAACTGGCCGCTCGCCGCCTCGTGCAATTGCACGCCGATGTCGTGCACGCAACGGGCGCGGACCTGCCCGAGATCGACCTCGGCGGCGGCTACGGGATCGCCTATACCTCGCAGCACACACCCCTCGCCCCCGGGCAGCTCGCCGAACAACTCGCCGGCATCGTCGAGCGCGAGTTCAAGGCCATCGGCACCGGTGATGGGACTGCCACCCCGCGCGTCTCCATCGAGCCCGGGCGCGCCATCGCCGGCCCCTCCGGCGTGACCCTCTACGAAGTCGGCACGATCAAGGATGTCGGCCTGGGCGAAGGCTTTTCGCGCCGGTATGTCTCCGTCGACGGCGGGATGAGCGACAACATCCGCCCGGCCCTCTACGAAGCCGACTACTCGGTCACCCTCGGGTCCCGGTCCTCCGACGCGGCCCCGCGCCTGGCGCGCGTCGTCGGCCGCCACTGCGAGAGCGGCGACATCGTCGTCCTGGACGAATACCTCCCCGACGACCTCGCCATCGGCGATCTGCTCGTCGTCCCGGGGACCGGCGCCTACTGCCGCAGCATGTCCAATCAGTACAACCACACGCCCCGCCCACCCGTGATCGCCGTCCGCGACGGCCAGGCCCGGGTGCTGGTGCGGCGCGAGACCATCGACGACCTGCTAGCCCTGGATGTGGGATGAGTGCCCGATGACTGACGAACCCGCCAAGCCCATCCGCGTCGCCCTGCTCGGCTGCGGCGTCGTCGGCTCCGCCGTCGCGCGCATGCTCGTGACGAATGCCGCCGACCTGCGCGCCCGCGTCGGCGCGCCCGTCGAGCTGGTCGGCATCGCCGTGCGCCGCCCGGCCAAGGACCGCACCGACCTGCCGGTCGACCCGGCCACCTTCACCACCGACGCCGCCGAACTGGTCACCCGCGCCGACATCGTCATCGAGGTCATCGGCGGCATCGACCCGGCGCGCGAGCTGCTCCTCTCGGCGATGGCGCACGGGGCGTCGGTCATCACGGCCAACAAGGCGCTCCTCGCCGAGGACGGCCCGACCCTGTATGCCGCGGCCGACGCCGCCGGTGTCGACCTCTACTACGAGGCCGCGGTCGCCGGTGCCATCCCGATCCTGCGCCCGATCCGCGAGTCGCTCGCCGGCGACGACGTGCGCAAGGTCCTCGGAATCGTCAACGGCACAACGAATTTCGTGCTCGACAAGATGGACACCAGCGGCGCCGGTTTCGAGGAGACCGTCACCCAGGCGCAGGCCCTCGGCTATGCCGAAGCCGACCCGACCGCCGACGTCGAGGGCTTCGACGCTGCGGCCAAGGCCGCCATCCTTGCCTCGCTTGCCTTCCACACTCGGGTCCGTGGTGCGGACGTCTTCCGCGAGGGCATCAGTGACGTCACGGCAGCCGATATCGCCGCCGCCAAGGCCATGGACTGCGTCGTCAAACTCCTTGCCATCTGCGAGCGCACGACCGGCCCCGACGGGGACGGCATCAATGTGCGCGTCCACCCCGCGATGATCCCGCGCAGCCACCCGCTGGCCTCGGTGCGCGACGCCTACAACGCCGTCTTCGTCGAGGCCCAGGCCGCCGGCCAGTTGATGTTCTACGGCCGCGGCGCGGGCGGCGACCCGACCGCCTCGGCCGTCCTGGGTGACCTGGTGGCCGTCGCTCGCCACCGGGTGGCGGGCGGCCGCGGGCCGGGGGAATCGGCATACGCCGATCTGCCAGTGCTCGGGATCGGGACGTCCACGACGCGCTACCACATCAGTCTCGACGTCGAGGACCGGCCGGGCGTGCTCGCCCAGGTGGCGCAGGCGTTCGCCGCCCATGACGTCTCCATCGAGACGGTGCGGCAGCACATCCCCGCCAACTCCGCGACCGGCCAGGCGCATGCCAATCTCGTGGTCGTCACCCACCGGGCCACCGAGTCCGCCCTGTCCGCGACGGTCGATGCACTGGCGGCCTCGCCGTCGGTCGCCGAGGTCGTCTCCGTCATGCGTGTCGAAGGAGCGTGAACCCATGGCCCACCAGTGGCGTGGCGTGATCCGCGAGTATGCCGACCGGTTGCCGATGCTCGCCGGCGCCCCTGTCGTCACCCTGCACGAAGGCGGCACGCCGCTGATCGAGGCCGAGAAGCTCTCGGCGCGCGTCGATGCCCGAGTCCTGGTCAAGTACGAAGGGCTCAACCCGACCGGATCCTTCAAGGACCGCGGCATGACGACCGCGATCTCGATGGCCGCCAAGCACGGGGCCAAGGCGGTGATCTGCGCGAGCACCGGCAATACCAGCGCGAGCGCCGCGGCCTATGCGACCAAGGCCGGTATGACGTGTGCGGTCCTGGTCCCGGACGGCAAGATCGCGATGGGCAAGCTCTCCCAGGCGATCGCCCACGGCGCCACCTTGCTGCAGGTCGAAGGGAACTTCGATGACTGCCTGACGGTCGCCCGCAAGCTCGCCGAGGTCTATCCAGTCGACCTCGTCAACTCGGTCAACCCGGCGCGCATCGAGGGCCAGAAGACCGCGTCCTTCGAGATTGTCGACGCGCTCGGAGATGCCCCGGACATCCACTGCCTGCCGGTCGGCAACGCCGGCAACATCACGGCCTACTGGAAGGGTTATCGCGAATACGTTGCGGGACATGGGATTCCGAGCGTCGCCGACGGTCCGGCGACGAAGCGCCCGCAGATGTGGGGCTTCCAGGCGGCGGGCGCGGCGCCCATCGTGCTCGGCCACCCGGTCGACGAGCCCGAGACCATCGCGACCGCCATTCGGATCGGCAACCCCGCATCGTGGACGCAGGCCGAGGAGGCGCGTGACGACTCGGGCGGGCGCATCGAGGCCGTGACCGACGCCGAGATCCTCGCCGCCCACCGGCTGCTGTCTGCTACGGAAGGCATCTTCGTCGAGCCGGCGTCCGCGGCCAGTGTCGCCGGCCTGCTCAAGGTCCATGCGGCGGGGGGCGTGCCCAGCGGCGCGACCATCGTGTGCACCGTCACGGGTCATGGCCTGAAGGACCCGGACTGGGCTCTCAAGGGCGTCGACGGCCAGTCGATCACGCCCACGCGCATCCCGGTCGACGTCTACAGCGCGGCCGTGGCGCTCGGCCTGGAGGGGTGAGTCCCTCGCTCCCGATGTGGGAGCCGGGGCGGTCGGTCACGGTCACCGTCCCGGCGAGCAGCGCCAACCTCGGCCCCGGGTTCGACGCGATCGGCGTGGGCCTGGACATTCGTGACCGGTGCACGGTGACGGTCACCGAAGAGCCGGGCCTTCGCGTCGTCGCCACCGGCGAGGGCGCCGGTGCGGTGCCCACCGACGAACGCCACCTGGTCATCCGATCGCTGCTGCGCGGATTGGACGCGTTGGGCGTCGACCGCCCGGCCGGTATGACGCTGACCTGCGTCAACGCCGTCCCCCACGGGCGTGGACTGGGGTCGTCCGCGACGGCGATCGTCTCCGGGATCGGCGCCGCGAGCGCCCTCGCCGCGCTCGCGGCGGGCGGGCCGGCGGCAATCGATCTCGCCTTCGTCAACGATCTCGCCGCCGAGATGGAGGGGCATCCGGACAACTCCTCGGCCAGCGTCTACGGCGGGCTGACGCTGAGTTGGCCGGACGATGCGCCTGAGGCCGGGCCGCTCGCGCATACGCGGACGGTATGCCTGACTCCTCACCCCGACGTGCGGCCGATCGTCGTCTGCCCCGACACTCAACTGAGCACTGCGACCGCCCGCTCCGTGCTGCCGAGCCAGGTGCTCCTGCGCGATGCCGCGGCGAATTCCGCGCGCGCCGCCCTCCTCGTGCACGCGCTGACCACTGACCCGGAGCTCTTGCTCCCTGCCACCCGTGATTGGTTGCACCAAGAAGCCCGCCGCCCGTCGTATTCCGCGTCGATGGCCCTCGTGGACCGCATGCGTGCCGCGGGGCACGCGGCCGTCATCTCCGGCGCCGGACCATCGGTATTGGCCTTGACGACGGCGCCGGCGGAGGTCCTGGCCCTGGCCGGCGGGCCCTGGCAGGTGCTCGACCCGGGTTTCGCCGCCTCCGGGATCACCGTCGTACCCGCGGTCTCGGACGCGTAGCCAACGGATAATCGCCGGCAGATTTGCGGTACATCCCGTCCTGAATCGGCACGGGTTTGCTGCCGCCTCCTTTTGAGTCAGGAAGGGCTCATGGAGGGCGCGGGAGCGGCAGACGCTCATCCAGGATTCCGCGGCCAGGCAAGTCCGGGCATCCGTACCCTGATGGGTGCCACCATCTCAGCACGCGGGAATGCCCGACATCCTGGTTGCGTTGTGGGGGGTAGTGCGGTGATACAGTGCTACCGCAATAGCGAACTCGCATAAGCCGCAGAGCTCTTGATTCGCGAATGCAATCCACTTGATGATCGCCCCCCATGTGTGCCCTCGGGCCGACATGGGCACGGGACGATGCAGGGGACTTCCTCAGGTAGCCGGATTTCCTACGGCTGCAACGTAATCCAGGGCCCTTTCCGACGCGCTCGGAACAACGCCCATGACGAGGGAAAGGGTCCTTCGTGACCGATACAACCACTCTCGACGTCGCCGCACCGACGAGCGAGAAGCCGCGCCGCTCCGGCGCGCTCACCGCAATGCGTTTGGCCGAATTGCAGGGGTTGGCCAGCAGCATGGGCATCTCCGGCACCGCCAAGATGCGCAAGGGTGACCTCATCGACGTGATCAGGGCGAAGCAGTCCGGCGCTCCCGTCGCCCCCTCATCCTCCGCCGGCACGACCGAGCGCCCCGCCACCGGCAACCGCCGCGTCGTGCGCGGTGTTCGCGGTGAAGGCGCCCCGCAGGCCGAGCGGCTCGAGGGCGCGGCCGAGCGCGAGACGATCTCTCGCGAGGACAGCGCGTCGCGTGAGCAGGACCGCGCAGAGACGCGATCGGACGGCCGTGATGCCGAGTCGCGCCGCGACGCCCAGACTCGTCGTGACGCTGCCGACCGACAGGGCGAGGACCGCCAAGGCGAGCGCCGCAGCCAGGGTTCTCGTCGCCAGGGCGAACACAGCCAGAGCGGCGAGGACGGGCGCACCGGCGAGGGCGAGCCGGTGGACGGCGGCCGGCGCGAGCAGGCATACCGCAACCGGGAGCAGTATCGCGACCGGGGCGAGCAGCGCGGCCAACAGGACCAGCAGGGCCGCGACGGCCAGGCGCGCCAGAGCGACGTCCGGGAGCAAAACCAACGCGGCCAACAGGACACCCAGCAGCGCGACGGCCAGGGTCGCCAAAGCGACGGCCAGCCGAACCGCGACGGGCAAAGCCGCGACCAGCAAGGCCGGCAGGGCGCCCAGCAGGGGCAGCAGAACCAGGGCCAACAGGGCCGGTATGACGATGAGGACGGGCCCGGCAGCCGCCGCCGCGGACGCAACCGTGGTCGCAACCGCGACAAGCGTCGCATGCCCGGTCAGCCCGCGGGCGGGGACTTCGACGCGGAGCCGCAGGTTGCCGACGACGATGTTCTAACACCGTGCGCGGGCATCCTCGACATCCTCGACAACTACGCGTTCGTGCGCACATCGGGGTACCTCCCCGGACCGAATGATGTCTACGTCCCGCTCGGGATGGTCAAGCGCCACGGCTTGCGCAAGGGCGATGCCGTCACCGGTGCCGTCAAGACCCCGCGCGACGGCGAGGAGGCCCAGACCGTGCAGGCGGGCAGTCGCAACCAGCGCCAAAAGTACAACCCGCTGGTGCGTCTCGACACCGTCAACGGGATGACGCCGGACGCCGCGCACCACCGCCCGGAGTTCGGCAAGCTGACCCCGCTCTACCCGCAGGAGCGCTTGCGCCTGGAGACCGAGCCCAACCAGTTGTCCACCCGGATCATCGACCTGGTCGCCCCGATCGGCAAGGGGCAGCGTGGCCTGATCGTCTCCCCGCCCAAGGCCGGCAAGACGCTGATCCTGCAGGCGATCGCCAATGCGATCACCACCAACAATCCCGAGGCCCACCTGATGGTTGTGCTCGTCGACGAGCGCCCCGAAGAGGTCACGGACATGCAGCGCACGGTCAAGGGTGAGGTCATCGCCTCGACCTTCGATCGGCCCGCCGACGACCACACCACGGTCGCCGAGCTCGCCATCGAGCGCGCCAAGCGACTCGTCGAGATGGGTCACGACGTCGTCGTGCTGCTCGACTCCATCACCCGCCTGGGCCGCGCCTATAACCTCGCCGCCCCGGCGAGTGGCCGCATCCTCTCCGGTGGTGTCGACTCCTCGGCGCTCTACCCGCCGAAGCGCTTCTTCGGCGCCGCGCGCAATATCGAGAACGGCGGCTCGCTGACCATTCTCGCGACCGCGCTCGTGGAGACCGGCTCAAAGATGGACGAGGTCATCTTCGAGGAGTTCAAGGGCACCGGAAACATGGAGTTGCGCCTCTCGCGCCAGCTCGCCGATCGGCGCATCTTCCCGGCCGTTGACGTCAACCCCTCGGGCACCCGCCGCGAAGAGATCCTGCTCGCCCCCGAAGAGCTGAAGATCATGTGGAAGCTGCGCCGCGTGATGTCCGCTTTGGATGCGCAGCAGGCCGTGGAGTTGCTGATCGACCGGCTCAAGAAGACCAAGAGCAACTACGAGTTCTTGGTTCAGGTTCAGCAGACCAGCTCGATCCGTCTCGACGACGAGAAGGACTGACCGGCGCCGTTCCGGCACACGTGCAGCGGGGACCGGTGGGGCGTGACCCCCGCCGGTCCCCGCTCACAATTGACGACGTGGCGCGCGTTCGCCGGCTGACTGCCGTATGCCTGCTCGGTGCCGTGGGGCTCGCGCTGACCGGCTGCTCCGGGGATGCCGTCGCCCCTGTCACCGGACCGGGCGGCACCGTTGTCGAGATGGACGAGGGGTTTGCCGCCGAAACGCTCGCGCAGTGGGCCGAACACGGCGATCACCTCGTCTCGTTCACCGTCGTGCGTGCGGTGCGGGTGGCTCCTGACGACGAGGAACATTCCGCTGATGAGGGCATCATCGGGCGCAATGTCGTCGTCACCGCATCTGCTCCCTTCCGGAGCCCGGCCGGCGACGAGGACTGGCGCGTCATCTCCTGGCCCGGCTCGGCGAGCAAAGACGTGGTCTGACGCTGCCCCGGCGCAGAACTTCGTGGCGCCGGCCCCTGTTCCTAAACCCTGCTAGCAGGCGGCAGATGGCTCTTCGACGGCAGCGGGGAGGTAGCCATGAGGTCGCCGGAGTGCCCGTGGTTGATGGTGGGCCACTCCTACCTCGCCCTGGTCAACAAATGCCACCGGGTGACGGTCCGGGGTGGAATACCTTGTCCTGCGACACGATCATGGCCTACGACGGCGATCGGCTAGGCCGCGGCGAGCAATTCGACGGCGGTCTCGACGGGACACGCGCCCAGTTCAGGGACGGCAAAGCAACCGAGGTTGCTGCGGAGTTGGCCAAGGCCGCGGCCAAACGGTAGAGATGCCGACCAACCACGGCCACTCAGCACAGGTTAGATGACCTCCAGCAGGGTAGACCCTGCTCGACGTCACCTAAATGCTGCTACCAGAGGTTAGGTCCGGGGCGTCCGGTCCAACGTGACGCGGAGCTGGGGGAACTCGTGCTCGGTGAAGCCGTGCGCGGCATATCGGCGCCGGCCCTCGGGGGTGGCGAAGAGTTCGACGCTGGAAACATCGGTCTCGTCGCGGAACCACGCCATGACCGCATCGACGCAGGCCTGCCCGAGCCCGGTCATCCGGTATTCGGGGAAGGTCGCGACATTGCCCAGCATGCCGACTCGCCCCGACGGGTTGGCCGGCGACGGCGGGCGATCCACGACCTCGCCGATCGAGCAGGCGACCGCGGAGCCGTTGAGGTCGGCGACGCAGATGTAGACCCGCGGGTTGCCCAGGTGCACCTGCAACCAGCGGTGGGCGGCGGCCTGCCAGGCATTGTCGGCCACGGCCTCCGCCCCCGCCCCCAGTGCGGTGAACATCAGCGCCCGCAGGGCCACCACTGACGCGAGATCGCGCGCGGTGGCCCGTCGGATCACCGGCCCCGCGGGCGCCGACTCGGCCGGCTCGACGTCCGTGGGCGCCTCGTCCCGCTCCCGGCGCAGCGCTCGCGCCAGATTCGCAGGGGTGATCGGGGGCGTACGTCGCTTGCTCGGTTTGTCCTCGCTCACACCGGCAAGTATGCGGCCCGCCCGGGAGCGTCCCGAGGGAATGCGCCGGCGCCCGCGCGCGTTTGGGAGAGCGTGTGCCGCTCTGGCACACTATTCCTTCGGACCGGTTCACGGCGCGCGCCACCGATGGCGCAGAGCGAGCCCGACTCGCCGACCCGGCCCACGATCGAGGAGCACCCCATGAAGAAGGACATCCACCCGGCCTACGCCGAGACGACGGTGACCTGCACCTGCGGCAACACCTTCACCACCCGCAGCACCGCCAAGAACGGCGTCATCCACGCCGACGTCTGCAGCAACTGCCACCCGTTCTACACCGGCAAGCAGAAGATCCTCGACACCGGGGGCCGCGTGGCCCGCTTCGAGGCCCGCTACGGCAAGAAGGCCGCCAAGTAGCTTTCCCGACGCGCCGGTTCGCCCTCATAGGCGAGCCGGCGCGTTCGCATTTCCCTGCCCGTATGCCGCCGCCTCACCAGCGCTGCCCCCCCTCGCCACCCGTCAAAGGAGTCCCGGCCGTGTTCGAATCCGTCGATGCCCTGCTCGCCGAGCATGCCGAGTGCGAGCAAGCCATGGCCGATCCCGCGGTCATCGCCGACCAGGCCAGACTGCGCGAGGTCGGCCGCCGGTATGCCGCGCTCGGCCCGGTCGTCGCCGCCTACCACACGTGGCACGCGGCCCACGACGACCTCGGCGCCGCCCGTGAGCTCGCCGCCGAGGACGCTGCTTTCGCCGACGAGGTCCCCGCTCTGGAGGAGGCCGAGCACGCCGCGCACGAGCGCCTGCGCCGGCTGCTGATCCCGCGCGACCCCGACGATGACCGCGACGTCATCCTCGAGATCAAGGCGGGGGAGGGCGGCGAGGAGTCCGCGCTCTTCGCCGGGGACCTGCTGCGGATGTACCTGCGCTACGCCGAGAAGCGCGGCTGGCGCACCGAGGTCATCGACGCCACCGAGTCCGATCTCGGCGGGTACAAGGATGTCCAGGTCGCCGTCAAGGCCAAGGGGACGCCCGGCCCCGACGAAGCCCCGTGGGCGCGCTTGAAGTTCGAAGGCGGGGTGCACCGCGTCCAACGGGTGCCGGTCACCGAGAGCCAGGGGCGCATCCATACGTCCGCGGCGGGGGTGTGGGTGATGCCCGAGGCCGAGGAAATCGACGTCCATGTCGACCCCAACGACCTTCGGATCGACGTCTATCGCAGCTCCGGACCGGGCGGGCAGAGCGTCAACACCACCGACTCGGCCGTCCGCATCACCCACCTCCCCACCGGCACGGTCGTCTCGTGCCAGAACGAGAAGTCCCAGCTGCAGAACAAGGAGTCCGCGATGCGCGTACTCCGCGCCCGGCTGCACCAGATCGCCCAGGAGCAGGCGGACGCCGCCGCATCCGATGCCCGCAAGTCGCAGGTGCGCACGGTCGACCGCTCCGAGCGCATCCGCACCTACAACTTCCCCGAGAACCGCATCAGCGACCACCGCACCGGCTACAAGGCCTACAACCTCGACATCTTCCTCGGCGGCGAGATGGACCCGGCGATCGAATCGCTGATGAGCGCCGACGAAGCCGCGCGCCTTGCCGCCGTCGGCGGCAACTGACGCGCGATGACCCCGAGCCTGTATGCCGTTCTGACCGCCGCCCGTGCCCAGCTCGCGTCCGCCGGGATCGCCTCGCCCGACGCCGACGCCGTCGAACTCGCGTCCTTCGTGCTCGGGGTGCCGACAAGCGAGGTGCGCCGCCGGATGGTCCTGCGCGACCCGATCGACGACGCCGCCACCAGTCGGCTGGCGGATCTGATCGCCGAGCGCTCGGCGCGAATCCCGTTGCAGCACTTGACCGGGCGCGCCTATTTCCGCGGGCTGACGCTTGCCGTCGGCCCGGGTGTGTTCGTCCCGCGGACGGAGACCGAGGTGGTGACCGGTCTCGCGCTGGAGGCGGCGCGCGAGGCGGTGGCCGCCGGCATACGGGAGCCGGTCGTCGTCGACTTGTGCACCGGGTCGGGGGCGATCGCGCTGGCTATCAAGGACGAGTTGCCGGCCGCGCGCATCTTGGCGGTGGAGAAGTCAGAGCACGCGTATGCCTGGGCGCAGCGCAATCGCGAGTTGCTCGGCCTCGACGTGGAGCTGCGGCTGGGGGACGCGGTCGGGGCCTTCCCCGAGCTGGCCGGGAGCGTGGACGTGGTCGTGAGCAACCCGCCATACATCCCGACCGGCCAGGTGCCGATCGATCCCGAGGTGCGCAACCACGATCCTGAACTCGCGCTTTACGGCGGCAGCGCGGACGGGCTCGCGATCCCGCGGCTGGTGGCGGCGCGCGCGGCGACCCTGCTGAAGCCGGGGGGCGTGCTCGTGATGGAGCACGCGGACGCGCAAGGGCCGGGCCTGAGCCGTGCGCTCGCAAGCGCCGGCGAATGGTTCGACCTGGTGGATCACCGCGACCTGGCCGGTCGCCCGCGCGCCCTGGCTGGCCGCCGGGCCTGCTGAGTCCCATGCAAACGGTGCATGGATCACTTAACCAATAGCTATTGGACGCATGGCTTCGGCTGCTTCATGCTGGATACATGAGCAAGTTCCTGAAGAACATCATCGCCGGCCTTCGTCCCACCGCCGCCGACCTCGAGCTCGCGGCCGCCATCAAGGCCTACCCCGCCCGCGGCGGCAGCGCTGTGGTCGTTGTGCCGCGCACGACCGCGACGCGCTGACCTCCGGTCGTACGCTCGTGCACGGGTCGACGCTCCGTGCACGCCTGGGCGGTTTAGACCGCCGACCTCTGCCCACACCGCCGACCTCGCCCACACCACCCAGCACAAGCCGGCTTCCCCGCGCCGCGTGGCCTTCAGCCCAGGTGATCCCTCGCCCACAAGGCTGCACTCGTCCGGTCAGGCACACCGATTTCGCGAAACACCCGCCCCAAGTGCGCTTTCACCGTCCGCTCGGTGATCCCCAAAGCCCGCCCGATCTGCTTGTTGGCGAGTCCCTGAGCAACGAGCCGCAGCACGTCGATCTCGCGCGGCGAGAGTGCCGGCCTGGCGGACTGCCCCACCCGCGGAAGCAGCGCCCCCGCCACCCTCGGATCGAGCGGCACCTGCCCCGAGGCTGCATTGCGCACCGCCGCGAGCAACTCGCCGGGCTCGCAGTCCTTGAGCACATAGCCGGTGGCTCCGGCCGCCAGCACCTCCTTGACGCGGTCCCGGTCGGAGAAACTGGTCAGCACCACCACCGCCCCCGCGGTCCCGGCCGCCGTGATGGCGCGCGTGGCGGCGACGCCGTCGAGTTGCGGCATCGACAGATCCATCAGCACCACATCGGGCGTATGCCGCGCCGCCCCGGCCACGCCCTCGTGGCCGTTCGCGGCCTCGCCGACGACCTCGATGCCGGGATCCGCGGACAACAGGGTGCGGATACCGCTGCGGACCAGATGATGGTCATCGACGATGAGCACGCGGATCATGACGATTCCTTCGTCGGGGTCACGGTCAGGCGCCAATGTGTTCCCGCGCCGAGTTCGCTCGCGACCTCCAGTCGGGCGCCTGCTTCTCCCGCGAGGTCGCTCAGCACCCGCAATCCGAAGTGCCCAGGCGCTGGATCCGCTAGTACCGCAGCGATATCGAAGCCAACCCCGTCATCGACGATGTCGAGAACGGCCTGCGGACCCGCGGCCGCCAGGCGCACCTGCACCGTCGCCGGACCCGCGTGCTGCCCGGCGTTGCGCAGACACTCCTGAGTGACGCGAAAGACCAGGCGGGCGTCCTTGGCTCCGAGGCGATCCTCGACACCTGGGTCCAGGTGGACCCGAACGGCGACGCCCTCGCCGCGGACCCCTTGCGCAAGGTCGGTCAGCGCCGCCTCAAGGCCCGAATGTTCCAAACTCGGCGGATAAATGTCGACCAGCAGGGTGCGCAGCGACCGGATGCTGCGGCGCACGACCGTGGCCGCATCACCGAGATCGCGGGCGGCGGCCACGTCGCCCCGGGCCTGAGCCGCGGCTGCACCGCCGGCGATCGCGAAGGATGTCGCGGCCAACTCCTGGACTGGGCCATCGTGCAAGGTGGCCGCGATCCGTCGGCGCTCGCGCGCCGACGCATCCAGGGCACGTTCGGACAGATCAGCCCGCAGCCGTTCTCCACGACGGAGCCGACCGAGCAGGTGCCAGAGGAAGGGGATGGGCAAGATGGCCAGCAGCACCAGGCTCGCCATGGTCAGCGCGGCGAAACTGCGCCATAGGGTCGCGGTCCGGTCGCCGACGGGGTTGTAGGAGACATAGATCTCGAAGAGCGCGGTCGTCTTGTCGGGGAACCACACCGGCCGATAGACCTCGACCAGCCGGTCGGCGTGTTCGAAGGCATTCTCTGACTCGGTCAACCGGGAGATCTCCGCGTGGGTCTGCGGGTTGCGCAACACCTCGAGTTGTTCCTCGCTGAGAGCGAATATCTCGCCAACGAGTTTCGGCTCGTCGGCATAGAGGATCCGGCCACGGTCGGTCCAGAGTTTGACCCGGACGACATTGCGGGCCAGCATCCGCTCGTGGATCAAGGCGTCGAAGGCGTGGACGGCCGCCGGGTCGCCGTCGGCCAGCGCTTTCGTCATGGCGGGCTGCACGACGGCTTCGGCAAGCACATCGGCCAGGTCCGCAGCATCACTGACTGCCTCTCGCTCGGCCAGCGATCGCGCGACCAGAGCGCTCGCTCCGCCCACGAGCAGGAGCAGCACGAGCACGACGGCGAACAACTGGGTGAAGATGCGCCTCGGGCTGATGGCCGCGGGATCCGCCTCGCGCGTCGCGGACGTCGAGAACGTATGCCAGCGGCGTGCCGCGGCACCGGCCCCGGCTTCCGGGACCGGCGCGGCACTCCTTAGGGCCGAGGGCTCAGGCACTGGTTCGATCTGTCATGGCGTCGTCCGCTCTGGAGTGTGGCAGGTCGGCTCTGGCGCCGAATAGCCCTGCGGGTCCGGCGAGTCCCCCGCTATTCGGCCGCCGGCGCCAGTGCGGCGATTTGCGCCGGCTCGGCCGCGATCCGTCAGCCCGGGAAGGTCAGCCGCCCCGAGCACACTTCCCCGGTGGCCGGGCGAACTGCGCGCGCCGTCAAGACATCGGAACCGGCCCGATTGGCGATCCGCTTCGTGATCGAGAAGGATCCGCTCGGTGCCACGGTCCGGTGCGTACCGGAGTGCACAAGGATGCCGTTGTCGCGGATCTCGACGTTCCAGGTCTGCCCGACGCGGTTGGCGTCCACCTCGAACTCCATCTCGATCCGACCGTCGTCCGGCTTGGCCTTCAACTTCCAATCAGCGGTCCGGCTGCAGGCGCCCGAGGTGCGCACTTCGCCGTCACCCGCGCTGGCGGCGGGCATGCCGATACCGAGGGCGACGACGATGGCGGCTGCCGCGGTGGTGGCGCGGCGAGTGGTGGCGCGGTGTGCGCGAGTCTGGGACATCACGATCCTCCTTCGGCCGCCGGTCTCTCCGGCAACCGCGCCCAGCGTGCGCCCGCACCGTGGCCACCCGCCATTGGACCTTGGTCCTAGTCCTTGCTCGACTGGCCGGTTCAGTCCCGCCTGGCTGCCACGCAACTGACTAGGTGTCATGCCTGGCTGCCGACTCGCCACCACGAATCGCGGCCGACATACTGGGCTGATGAGCGAGCAGGACTGGAGCGCCAAGGCCAAGGAGAACGCCGACTTCCACGCTGCCGCCCTCGCGCGGGCCAGGGCGGGGGAGGCCGAGGCCGGCCGCCGGCTGATCGCCGACTTCGTCACCCAAGCGCAGGCCGCCGGACTCCCGACGAGCGAACTGACCGCGCGGCCATACCGCGGCAATGCGCGCTATCGCACCGGCCGGCACGGCTGGTATCTCCTGCCGGATCGGTCGGTCGCGGTCGACGCGGACGCCAACTTCTTCATCCTCTCCTGTCCGCCCTTGCTCCTCGCCCGGGTCAAGGGCGTCGAGCTGCCCCCGAGCCCGGCCCCCCTGCGCGTGGGTGAGCGCGATGGTGAGTCGATGGCCCTGAAGGATCTGCTCGCCAAGCGCCTCGCCGCGGGCAGCTCCCACCCTTGACCCGCTCTGAACAGGTCGTTCCCTTCGTCACGATGTGACGCCGCCCCTTGCCGGATCGGCCGACTCGGTCCTACCTTGTGCCCCGACCGCCACATCTGCCCCACTCTCACTGCCGGGTCGACGGGTGTGCTGCTCGATACGCGCCTGCGCTTCGGCGCGACCATCACCGGCACCGTCACCGGCCCCCTAGGCAAGCCGCTCGGGGAGCTCTGGGTTCGCCTTTACGGCGAGGAGTTCCCATTCGAGACCTTGTCGGGACCGGACGATATCGTCAAGGCCTACACCGATGCCGCGGGGCGGTACGTCTTCAAGCGCGTGATGTCGGGGGAGTACCGCCCGGCGTTCACGCTCGACGGGGCGCAACCGGTGACGGTGGTCGCGACGAAGTACACCAAGATCGACTTCGTGGTCCCGGACAGCGTGCTCCCCTGATTGATGAGTGATATCGCGGTCAGGGCCGCGATATCACTCATCGATACCGCCCCCGACAGCGGGCCGACATACCCTTTCCCCCGTGAGTCCCGTCGCCGATGCCACCACCGAGCCCACTCGCGCGGACGCCGTCGCCCAGGCGGTCGCGGCCGTCCGCGACGGCAGCCTGGTGGTCCTGCCCACCGACACCGTCTACGGCATCGGCTGTGACGCCTTCGATGCCGCTGCAGTGAGTGCGTTGCTCGCTGCCAAGGGCCGCGGCCGCGACGTCCCGCCACCCGTGCTCATCGGTCAAGTCCGCACCCTCGACGGCATCGCGACCGACATCCAGCCGTATGTCCGTGACCTCGTCGAGCGCTTCTGGCCCGGCGCGCTCACCGTCGTCTTGTCGGCCCAGCCCTCGCTGCACTGGGATCTCGGCGACACCGACGGCACCGTCGCCGTCCGGATGCCGGACGACCCGATCGCCTTGGCGGTCCTGGCCGAGACCGGCCCGATGGCCGTGACCAGCGCGAACCTCCACGGCCAGCCCGCGGCCACCACCATCCTGGACGCCGCGACCCAGCTCGGCGCCGCCGTTGCCGTCTATGTCGACGGCGGCCCCCGGGCCACCCAGCAGCCCTCGACCATCCTCGACTGCACCGGCCCGGCCCCGGTCGTGCTGCGAGAGGGCGCGATCAGCGAGGACGATCTCAGCGCCATCGCCGCGCTGGGGGAGCAGGCGCGCGAACGGCATACGGACGGTGACGCGGACGACGACGCGCCCGCGCTGCATACGGACGAAGCCCTGGGCGATCACGCCTGAGGGCCTAGAGTGACAAGACCGGCCTCCCCATTGACACCTGGAGCAGCGCGATGACCTTCTACGGTTCCGACTACGACGAACTGGCCGCCTTTGACCCTGACATCGCCGGCGTACTCCTGTCCGAGCTCGACCGCATCCGCGGCGGACTGCAGCTGATCGCCAGCGAGAACCTCAGCTCCCCCCGCGTGCTGACCTCGCTCGGCTCGACGTTGTCCAACAAGTACGCCGAGGGCTACCCGGGCCGGCGCTATTACGGCGGCTGCGCCGAGGTCGACAAGGCCGAGACCATCGCGATCGACCGGTGCAAGGCCCTTTTCGAGGCCGACCACGCCAACGTCCAGCCGCACAGCGGCGCGAGCGCCAACCAGGCCGTTTATGGCGCCTTCATGAAGCCGGGCGAGACGATCCTGGCGATGAGCCTGCCGCATGGCGGCCACCTGACACACGGCACCAAGATCTCCTTCTCCGGCAAGTGGTTCAATGCCGTCCACTACGGCGTCGACAAAGACACCGAAGACATCGACTACGCGCAGATGGAGGCGTTGGCCAAGGAGCACCAGCCCAAGGTCATCTGCGCTGGCGGCTCCGCGATCCCGCGGCTGATCGACTTCGAGCGCATCCGGGCGATTGCCGACGAGGTGGGCGCGATCTTCTGGGTCGATGCCGCCCACTTCATCGGTCTGGTCGCCGGCAAGGCCATCCCCAGCCCCGTCCCGTATGCCGATGTCGTCTCGTTCACGACGCACAAGGTCCTGCGCGGGCCGCGCTCCGGCGCCATCGTCTGTCGCGCCGAGCATCAGGCGGCGATCGACAAGGCCGTCTTCCCGATGATGCAGGGCGGCCCGCAGATGCACACCATCGCGGCCAAGGCGGTCAACTTCAAGGAGTGCGCGACCCCGGAGTATGCCGCGTATGCCCGCCAGGTCCTCGAGAACGCCGCGGTCCTCGCGACCAGCCTGGCCGAGCACGGCATCCGGCCCACCACCGGCGGCACCGACACCCACCTCTCGCTGCACGACTTGCAGGCCGTCGGGGTGACGGGCAAGGACGCCGAGGCCCGAGCCGATGCGGCGGGCATCGTGCTCAACAAGAACGCCATCCCCTTCGACCCCGCTCCGCCGTCGGTCGCCTCGGGCATCCGGGTCGGCACGCCCTGCGTGACCACCCAGGGTATGGGCACCGAGCAGATGCGCACGATCGCCGACCTGATCGCGACCGCCGTGACCAAGGGCGACGCGGACCCGGAGAACGCGGTGAGCAAGGAGGTCCGGGGCCAGGTGACCGAACTGGTCACGCGCTTCCCGGCATACCCCCGCTAGCAGCAGTTAGGTGCGCGAGTACCTCTTCGTCCTGCTCGTCGCCATGGTGGCGACCTATGTCGCCGTGCCCGCGGCCTACCGGCTCGCCGTGCGGGTCGGTGCCTTCACGCAGGTCCGCGACCGAGATGTGCACGCCGTGCCGATCCCGCGCCTGGGGGGAGTGGCGGTCTTCGTCGGCTTCCTCGCCGCGACCTTGGTGGCGACCAAACTGCCCTACCTGCGGGCCGTCTTCGACACCCCGGAGATCTGGGGCGTGCTTCTCGGGGGCGCCATCGTCTGCGCGGTGGGCGCGATCGACGATGTCGTCGAACTCGATGCGCTGACCAAGTTCGCCGGGCAGATCATCGCCGCCGGGTTGATGGCCTTCCTCGGCGTGCAGTTGTTCAGCATCCCGGTCTTCGGGGTCACGACCGTGCTGCCCGCCCCTTTGCTGGTGCTTCTGACGATCTTCACGGTCGTCGTGGCGACCAATGCGGTCAACTTCATCGACGGCCTCGACGGCCTGGCCTCGGGAGTCGTCGCGATCGCCGCGTTGACGTTCTTCGCCTACAGCTACTCCATCTCGCGCACCTTCGATCCGCCGAATGTCCTCAGCTCGGCGACCTTCGTCTCCGCGGCGCTCGCGGGGTGCTGCCTTGGCTTCCTGCCGCACAACTTCTATCCGGCGCGGCTGTTCATGGGCGACAGCGGGGCCCTGCTGCTCGGGCTGCTGCTGGCCGCTGCGATGATCTCCACGACGGGCATCAGCCCGGCTCAGGTCTCCGCCAATGCGGTCAAGGCGAGTGTGCTCCCCCTGCTCGTCCCCACGGGGATCCTGCTGCTGCCCCTGCTCGATGTGCTGCTCGCGGTCATCCGCCGCACTCGCGCCGGTCGGCACCCGTGGAGCCCGGACGCCCAACATCTCCACCACCGAATGCTGCGGATCGGTCACGGCCACCGACGGGCCGTGCTCCTGCTGTGGCTGTGGGCCGCGGTCGCGTCGGTGGGCAGCGTCGCCTACTTCTTCCTCCCGGCCGGCGGGGCGACCGCCCTCCTCGCCGGCCTGCTCATGTTGGCCCTCGGGCTGACCCGCTGGCTCCCGCGCTTCTCCGCTGCCGGCCATCGCCCCAAGAAGTATTGAGATACTTTGCCTCGTGAGCGACTCCACCAAGGCGTATGCCGCCCCGGCCCGCCCCGCGACGACGCCGCTGACCGCGATGCTGCGCACCGCTGCCATACCGACAATCCTCGTCGGCCCCATCGCCTTGGTGATCGCCGCGCTGACGGGCGGCGGCAAGGGCGTGCTCGGCTCCTTCTTGGGGTATGCCGTCACGCTCACCTTCTTCGCGCTCGGGATGATCGTGATGATCCGGTTCGCGACCGTCCGGCAGCCGCTGATCTTCATGGCGACGGCGCTCGCGGTCTTCTTCGGGCAACTGATCTTTTTGCTGCTGGTGATCTTGCTACTGCAGGACGCCGACTGGCTCGACGGCAGGGCCTTCGGCCTGACGGCCCTGGTGGTTGCGCTCGTCTGGCAGGCGTTCAGCATCCTGGGCTACCTGCGCGCCCGCCGCCCGGTCTACGACACGCTGTGAGCGCGCCCGGCCCCGAGCGAGACCCGGACGGAACCGAGCGGCCGATGACCCCCCTAGAACGTCTGGATGCGGGCCACGAGCCGCGCGTGACCCCGCCCATGTGGGATGCCATGGCCTACATGCTGACCGGCCCGATCATGCTCGGCCTACCCGCCTATTTGCTCGATCGAATTCTCGGCACGGATTGGCTAGTCTTGCCAGGTGTCCTGATCGGTGGTGCCGTGTCGCTCTACCTGGTTTGGGTCCGGTACGGTAGGTCCTGACTTCCCCGCCAGACCCCGGATCGGCCCGGTCGATCGGCGCTGTCGAGGGTGTCGAACTGAATCGAGTTGCCACGAGGAGACCACGTGAGTCTGACCCTGTTGGGAAGTGCCCTCGCACTGCCGACGGCCGGTGATGGTGAAGGCTTCCACGCTCCGTCTCCGCAAGAGTTCTACTGGCCCATCTTCGGCAGTGGCGACTGGACCTTCACCCGGCCGATGGCCACCTTCGCGATCTCGATCCTCATCCTGAGCGTTGCCCTGGTGGCCCTGACGAAGAAGGCCGCGATTGTCCCCAGCAAAGGGCAGTGGCTGGTCGAGCAGGCCTACGACTTCGTGCGCAATGGCATCGGTCGCGACACCATCGGCAGCAAGGATTTCCTGCGGTTCACGCCGCTGCTGTTCAGCCTGTTCATGTGCATCCTGCTGAACAATCTCTTCGGCATCATCCCGCCGATCCAGTACCCAACGATGTCGCGCATCGGCTTCCCCATTGCGCTGACCCTGATCGTCTACGTCGTTTATCACATCGCTGGCATCCGCAAGAAGGGGCCCGTTCGCTACCTGTCGGAGATGATCCCGCGGGGCCTGCCGAAGCCGATCTATCTGCTGATCATCCCACTCGAGTACGCGACGTACTTCATCATCCGGCCGCTGACCCTCGCCTTGCGACTCTTCGGAAATATGTTCGCCGGCCACATGCTCCTTCTGCTGTTCATCATGGGCGGCGAGTACATGCTGATCCACGGCGGCATCGGCCTGAAGATCACCTCGATCGGCTCCTTCTTGATGGCCCTGGTCTTCACTGCCTTCGAGGCTCTGATCGAGTTCCTGCAGGCCTACATCTTCACCCTGCTCGCCGCGACCTACATCAGCGACGCCATCCACAGCGAGCACTGATCTTCGGGTCGGGCCCGCCCGCCGGATTCCCTGACACAACTGAATAAACCCCCGCAGAACGTCCGACGGCGCGGTGCCGGACGGATCCCACAATGAAAGAGGACCTTTCATGCAAGGCAACATTGCGATCCTGGGCTACGGCCTCTCGGCGATCGGCCCCGGTATCGGTATCGGCCTGATCTTCGCCGCCTTCATCAACGGCGTCGCGCGCCAGCCGGAAGCCCGCGGCATGCTGCAGGGCATCGCGATCCTCGGCTTCGCGCTTGCCGAGGCGCTGGCCATCTTCGGTCTGGTTCTCGCCTTCGTCTTCCGCTGATCTGCCGCGTCCCGCGCATCAGTCCCGCAGAACCAGCACTAGGAGAACGCCGTGCACATCACAGCAGCGCTGACGCAGCTGGTGAGCCTCGCCGCGGAGGGTGAGGCCGGTGGCGACCCCGTTGCCGACCGGACCCCGATCCTGCCGCTCTATGGCGAACTCATCTTCGGCATCCTGGCCTTCGGTGTCCTGTACTGGGTGATCGCCACAAAGGTCGTGCCCAACCTGGAGAAGGCGTATGCCGCCCGCGCGGCCGCCATCGAAGGTGGCATGGCCCAGGCCGAGGAGGCCCAGGCTGCCGCCGAGGCCGCCAAGGCGCAGTACGAAGCCCAGCTCAAGGAGGCCCGCACCGAGGCCACCCAGATCCGCGAGGACGCGCGCGCCCAGGGTGCGCAGATTGTTGCGGAGATGCGCGGTCAGGCACAATCCGAGGCCACTCGCATCACCGAATCGGCGCACCGTCAGATCGAGGCCGAACGGGCCCAGGCAGCGGCCAGCCTGCGCGGCGAAGTCGGGCGGTTGTCCACCGACCTGGCCAGCAAGATCGTCGGAGAGTCCCTCCATGACGAGGCGCGCCAGCGGGGCATCGTCGATCGCTTCCTGGCCGAGCTCGAGTCGGGCTCGGTGCGTCCGGAGAAGGTCGATTCCTGATGCGGGGCAGTTCCCGGGCGGCGGCCAAGTCGGGCCTCGGCGCCCTCGCCGAGGTCATCGGCTCCATCGATCCGATGGCGCTCGCCGACCAGCTCTTCGCAGCGGCCACGACGGTCGACGGCAATGCGACCCTGCGCCGGGCCCTGACCGACCCCTCGCGCGACGGTGCGGCCAAGGACGCGCTCGCTCGGCGGCTGTTCGGCGGCAAGGTGTCCGACCAGGCGACGCATGTGATCGCCGTGTTGGCCGGGCAGCGGTGGGCCGAGGAGCGCGACCTGACCGACACCATCCGCGAGTTCGGCGTCGAAGCGATTGCCGAGAACGCGGACCGGGCGGGGCGCCTGCAGGGCGTCGAGGACGAGCTCTTCCGCTTCGAGCGGATCGTCGACTCGACGCCGGCCCTGCGCGACGCCCTGACCAACCGCCAAGGTGACCTCAAGGGCAAGGCGGAACTGGTCACCCGGCTGCTCAGTGACAAGGCGGCGCCGGAGACGGTGGCGCTGGCCGTACAGGCCGTGGGCAGCCGCAGCGACCGGCGCCTGGACGCCGTCCTCGACGGCTACCTCGACCTGATCGCCAAGCGACGCGGCCAGTTGACGGCTGTCGTCACCTCGGCGACCGAACTGGGCGGCGCCGAACGCGTCCGCCTGAGTGAGTCGCTGGCCAATCTGTATGGCCGCCCGATCCAGATCCAGTCCATCCTCGACCCCGCGGTCGTCGGTGGGCTCAAGGTCCAGGTCGGCGATGAGGTCATCGACGGAACGATCGCCCGCAAGATCGACGGGGCCCGACGCCACTTCGGCGCCTGACCTCACCGGCGCGACGCCGGATAAGCATCACCGTGACAAGCGCAGCACCCTACGAACCGCACACCAACCGCCCCGTGCGGTTCCGCGAAGGAGAGAAACAGAGATGACGGAGCTTTCGATCCGTCCCGAGGAGATCCGGGACGCGCTGGACAGCTATGTCCAGTCCTACCAGCCCGGCACGGCCTCTCGGGAGGAGGTCGGCCGCGTCATCGACGCCGGCGACGGCATCGCGCACGTCGAGGGACTGCCCTCGGCCATGACGAACGAGCTGTTGCAGTTCGAGGACGGGACCTTGGGCATCGCGCTCAACCTCGACGTCCACGAGATCGGTGTCGTCATCCTCGGTGACTTCTCCAATATCGAAGAAGGTCAGACCGTCAAGCGCACCGGCGAGGTCCTCTCGGTGCCGGTCGGCGACGCCTTCCTCGGCCGCGTGGTCAACCCGCTCGGCCAGCCCATCGACGGCCTCGGGGACATTCCGGCCGAAGGCCGCCGTGCGCTGGAGTTGCAGGCCCCCAATGTCGTCTCCCGCAAGTCGGTGCACGAGCCGCTGCAGACCGGCCTGAAGGCTGTCGACGCGATGACGCCGATCGGCCGCGGTCAGCGCCAGCTGATCATCGGTGACCGCCAGACCGGCAAGACCACGGTCGCCGTCGACACGATCATCAACCAGAAGGAGTTCTGGGAGACGGGCGACCCGGAGAAGCAGGTTCGCTGCATCTATGTCGCGATCGGCCAGAAGGGCTCGACCATCGCGTCGGTCCGCGGCACCCTCGAGGACGCGGGCGCGCTCGAATACACCACGATCGTCGCCGCCCCGGCGTCGGACTCGGCGGGCTTCAAGTACCTCGCGCCCTACACGGGCTCGGCCATCGGCCAGCACTGGATGTATCAGGGCAAGCACGTCCTGATCGTCTTCGACGACCTGTCCAAGCAGGCCGAGGCCTACCGCGCCGTCTCGCTGCTGCTGCGCCGCCCGCCGGGCCGCGAGGCCTACCCCGGCGACGTCTTCTACCTGCACAGCCGGTTGCTCGAGCGCTGCGCAAAGCTGTCGGACGCCTTGGGTGCCGGGTCGATGACCGGCCTGCCGATCATCGAGACCAAGGCCGGTGACGTCTCGGCCTACATCCCGACCAATGTCATCTCGATCACAGACGGCCAGATCTACCTCCAGGCCGACCTGTTCAACTCCAACGTCCGCCCGGCGATCGACGTGGGTGTCTCGGTCTCCCGTGTCGGTGGTGCCGCGCAGATCAAGGCCATGAAGCAGGTGTCCGGTCGACTCAAGCTCGACCTGGCCCAGTTCCGTGCGCTCGAGGCCTTCGCGATGTTCGCCTCCGACCTCGACCCGGCCTCGCGCGCCCAGCTCGCCCGCGGTGGCCGACTTGTCGAACTGCTCAAGCAGAAGCAGTCCAGCCCCTACCCGGTCGAGGAGCAGGTCGTCTCAATCTGGATGGGCACCACAGGCAAGCTCGACAGCATCGCGGTCGAGGACGTTTCCAAGTTCGAGACCGAGTTCCTCGACTACCTGCGCCGCGAACACAAGGGCATCCTCGACACCATCCGGGAGACCACGAAGTTCGAGGACGACACCGAGAAGTCCCTGACGGACGCGGTCGACGCCTTCAAGAAGCAGTTCGATGCCTCGGGCGCCCACCAGGTCCCCGTCGGCCACGAGGCCGACCCGGGGTCGCTGGACCACGAGATCGACCAGGAGCAGATCGTCCGTCAGCGCTGACGCGCACCGGACGAGCTGACGAAGCAGAGAGGCGGCTAACGTATGGGAGCGCAGATACGGGTCTACCGGCAGCGCATCCGCTCGGTGTCAGCGACCAAGAAGATCACCCGGGCGATGGAGCTGATGGCGGCATCGCGCGTGGTCAAGGCGCGGCAATCGGTGCTGGAGTCGGCGCCGTACACGCACGCGTTGACCCGGGCGCTCTCGGCGTTGGCTACGCACAGCAACTACAAGCATCCGCTGACGTCCGAAGTGGACAACCCGACCCGGGCCGGCGTGCTGGTGTTGACGAGCGACCGCGGTCTGGCCGGCGCCTACGCGTCGGGTGCGATCAAGGAGAGCGAGCGGCTGATCAGCGATCTGCGGGCGGCGGGCAAGGAGGTCGTGCCCTATCTCGTGGGTCGAAAGGCCGTGTCCTACTACAAGTTTCGCGGTCGCGAGTGGGCCACCGAGTGGACGGGCAACACCGAGAAGCCGCAGGTCGCGAGGGCTCGCGAGATCGCCGAGCGGCTGGTCGAGGATTTCCTTCGGCCCAGCGAGGAGGGCGGCGTCGATGAGATTCACATCGTCTACACGCGCTTCAACACGATGGTCAACCAGGAGCCGCGGGTGCTGCGGCTGCTGCCCATCGAGGTCGTGGATGCCCCGGATGAAGCCGTTCACGACGGGTCGCTTCTGCCGCTCTATCAGTTCGAGCCCAGCGCCGAAGAGGTGCTCAAGGCGATGCTGCCTCGCTATGTGACGGCGCGGATCTGGACCTGCATGCTCAGTGCAGCGGCGTCCGAACTGGCCGCTCGCCAGCGGGCCATGAAGTCCGCGACGGACAACGCCGAGAACCTCATCAATACCTACACCCGGTTGGCGAACCAGGCTCGCCAGGCCGAGATCACCCAAGAGATCAGCGAGATCGTCGGTGGCGCCAGCGCCCTCGCCGAGTCCAAGTAGAAGGTAGAAGACAGATATGACTGCCACCCTCCCGGAGACCTCCGAGACCGCCACCGCCGGTGGTGTCGGACGCATCTCGCGCATCATCGGCCCGGTCGTCGACGTGGAGTTCCCCGCCGACGCCATGCCCAACCAGTACAACCTGCTGACCACCGAGGTCACCCTGGACGGGGAGACCAAGGGCCTCAACCTCGAGGTGGCCCAGCACATCGGCGACAACATGGTGCGGGCGATCTCCCTGCAGCCGACCGACGGCCTCGTCCGTGGCTCCCAGGTGCACGACACCGGTGGCCCGATCAGCGTGCCGGTCGGTGATGTCACCCTGGGCAAGGTCTTCAACACCACGGGTGTCTGCCTCAACCTCGAGCCCGGCGAGACGCTGGACGTCCACGAGCGCTGGGGCATCCACCGCCCGGCCCCGGCCTTCGACCAGCTCGAGTCAAGGACCATCATGTTCGAGACGGGCATCAAGGTCATCGACCTGCTGACGCCCTATGTCCAAGGTGGCAAGATCGGCCTCTTCGGCGGCGCCGGTGTGGGCAAGACCGTCCTCATCCAGGAGATGATCGCCCGAGTTGCGCGCGACCACGGTGGTGTGTCGGTTTTCGCCGGTGTCGGCGAGCGCACCCGTGAGGGCAACGACCTGATGGTCGAGATGGAGGAGGCCGGAGTTCTTGGCCAGACGGCCCTGGTCTTCGGCCAGATGGACGAGCCGCCGGGCACCCGCCTGCGCGTCGCCCTGTCGGCGCTGACCATGGCGGAGTATTTCCGCGATGTCCAGAACCAGGACGTGCTGCTGTTCATCGACAACATCTTCCGGTTCACCCAGGCCGGTTCCGAGGTCTCGACGCTGCTCGGTCGGATGCCGTCCGCCGTGGGTTACCAGCCCACCCTCGCCGACGAGATGGGTGTGCTCCAGGAGCGCATCACCTCCACGCGTGGCCACTCGATCACCTCGATGCAGGCGATCTATGTGCCGGCCGACGACTACACCGACCCGGCCCCGGCGACGACGTTCGCCCACTTGGACGCGACCACCGAGCTCTCGCGTGAGATCGCCTCACTCGGTATCTATCCGGCCGTGGACCCGCTCACTTCGACCAGCCGAATCCTCGACCGCCGCTACATCACCGAGGAGCACTACAACACCGCGGTCCGCGTCAAGCAGATCCTGCAGCGCAACAAGGAACTCCAGGACATCATCGCCATCCTCGGCATCGACGAGCTCTCCGAGGAGGACAAGATCCTCGTCAACCGGGCCCGCCGGATCCAGCGCTTCCTGTCCCAGAACACCTACGTCGCCAAGCAGTTCACCGGCATCGAAGGGTCGACGGTCCCCCTGTCCGACACCATCGAGGCCTTCACCAAGATCGCCGACGGCGACTACGACCACGTCGGTGAGCAGGCCTTCTTCATGTGCGGTGGACTCGATGACGTCGAGCGTCAGTGGGCGGAGATCCAAAAGAGCCTCTGACCTAGCGGGGCTACCACCCCCACCCCCCGTCGAGTGCACGTTGGGGCGTCGCGTGAGCGACGCGCCAACGTGCACTCGACGAAGGGGGGTTGCCGATCGGGCATCCGCCGCTGGGTTGGTCTGGGCAGCTGGCCAGAGACGCTAGACTGACGCAAAGCTCCCCGAAGCCACCACAATGTGAAGGGACTCCGCATGGCCCCCCTGAACGTCGATCTCGTTGCTGCCGACCGGGCTGTCTGGTCGGGCGAGGCAACCATGGTCTCCGCACGCTCCATCGATGGGGACATGGGCATCCTGCCGGGCCACGAGCCCACGCTCGTCGTGCTGGACAAGGGCGAGGTCCGGATCCACGGGGTCGACGGCCTGCAGACCGCAACCATCGACGGGGGTTTCCTCTCCGTCGACAGTGACCAGGTAACAATCGTCTCAGAGCTGGTCGACGCGTCCAGCCTGAGCAGCTGACCCAAACCGGCCGGTCCGATGTCGCCACTGCACCTCGCAGAAGCGGCAGCCGGGGCTGTCATACTGACTGCGGTTAGCCTGCTGCTCTTTCTTTTTGTGCGGCGACATGTGATCGCCGCCGGCCGACCAATGCTGCTCTGCGCCCTGCGAACCCCAACCACCCCTCAATGGCGGTTGGGGTTGCTGCGTTTTGGGGCCGATCGTCTCGACTGGTTCTCGGCTATCGGCCCGAGTCTGCGTCCCGAGCGCACCTGGGAGCGCGCCGGGATGGTGCTGGGCTCACCCGCACCGGCCCGGGAGGCAATTCCCGGCCTGACCGATCCGATCGCCGCGCCGGGAAGCTTCGCTGGCCAAAACTTCGACATCGCGATGGCCCAGTCCGGGCTGACCGCGATCCGCGCGTGGACCGAGAGCTCGCCGCCCGGGTTCAACGTGAACATCCCCGGGCAGTTCACCTAGCGGTCGGTCTGCCGCGCGCGCCGCTGCGGCGCCTCGGCCCGTCCGCCACCCGGCTGCCAGAGCACATCGCCGCCGGCGTCGAGATTGGCCACCCGGGCCAGGATGAAGAGCAGATCCGAGAGCCGGTTGAGATAGGTCGCCGCTTCGGGGTTGACGCCGCCGGCCTCCTCGGGTGCCGGTTGATCGCCGTATGTCGCGATCGCCGCCCACGTCGAACGCTCGGCCCGCCGGGTGATCGTCGTGGCCAGGTGGAGGTAGGCCGAGGCGGGGCTTCCCCCGGGCAGGATGAAGGAGCGCAGCGGCTCCAACTCGGCGTTGTACCGATCGCAATCGGCTTCGAGCTCGTCGATCCAGGCGCTGCGTACCCGCAAGGGCTCATAGGCATAGCTCGGACGCAGCGGAGTGGCGAGGTCGGCGCCGACGTCGAAGAGGTCGTTCTGGACGCGCAGCAAGGTGGCGCGCACATCGTCGCGGACGTTGCCGGCAGCCAACGCGATGCCGATGGCCGCATTGGCCTCATTGGTGTCGGCATACGCGGCCAGGCGCACATCGGTCTTCGCCGTCCGGCTGAAATCCCCGAGCGCCGTCGTGCCCTGATCGCCGGTGCGGGTGTAGATCCGGGTGAGGTTGACCATGACTGCCAGCCTGCCCGATCGCCCGCGGTGTCAGGGGGCGAGACCGGATTGTGATGTGTGTCATACAACCGAAAAGGGGTTTGCGCCGTATATATCAACGACAGCGGGAAAATCAGGGGGCTTCGGATGGCGGCAACACTGACGCGGGTGATCACCGAACGGCCGACGGTTACGGTGACCACGGGCGCGCACGGCACGTTGATTTGCGTGGCTGGGCGGATCGACGGGCATACGGCCGCCGATCTGCGCGCCGAACTGCACGACATCATCGACAACGCGATCTCGCCCTTGCACCTCGACCTCAGCGATGCCGAGCTTGGCGATGCCACGGCGCTCGGTCTGCTCGTGGAGTGTCATCGGCGGGGCCGACGGCGCGGGCACGAGATGCGCCTGATTGCGGCGAGTGCGCGCTCCGAGCGGCTGCTGCGCCGGCTCGCGCTGACCCGCCAGTACGGCGTGGGCGCGGCCCGCGCCTGACCGCGCACGATGGACCCTTGACGCGCGGCCGACCGGGCGCGTGCCGGTCGCTTGCGACGTGGCGCAGCGGCTGGGGCGCTGCGCTCGCGAGGTGAGCGAACGGCATACGGGCTCGGGTGTGGGCACACTCACCACCGGGTGGGGTGTCGCCGCCCGGGTGGCGCGGGTAGCTTCGCAAGCATGTCCGAGGCCTCGACCCCACGTCCCGAGCGCGACCGTCCCTGGGTGATGCGCACCTATGCCGGGCACTCCAGTGCCGCGGCGAGCAATGCGCTCTACCGGCGCAATCTTGCCAAGGGGCAGACGGGTCTCTCGGTTGCCTTCGACCTGCCCACGCAGACCGGCTACGACCCCGATCATGTGCTCGCGCGTGGTGAGGTGGGCAAGGTCGGGGTGCCCATCAGCCACATCGGTGACATGCGGGCGCTCTTCGACGCAATCCCGCTGGTCGAGATGAATACCTCGATGACGATCAACGCCACGGCCATGTGGCTGCTGGCGATGTATCAGGTCGTCGCCGAGGAGCAGGCCGAGGCGGCGGGCGAGGATCCGGCGGCGGCGGTGCACCGACTGTCGGGGACGACGCAGAACGACATCATCAAGGAGTATCTCTCGCGCGGGACCTACGTCTTCCCGCCCGGGCCGTCCATGCGGCTGCTCACCGACGTTGTCACCTACACGGTCCGAGAGATCCCGAAGTGGAACCCGACCAATGTCTGCAGCTATCACCTGCAGGAGGCCGGCGCGACGCCGGTCCAGGAGATCGCCTTTGCCATGTCAACCGCGATCGCGGTGCTCGATGCGGTGCGCGAATCGCGGGTTGTGGCGCCCGAGGAGTTCGGCGAAGTCGTCGCCCGGATCTCCTTCTTTGTCAACGCGGGCGTGCGTTTCGTGGAGGAGATGTGCAAGATGCGCGCCTTCGTCGCCTTGTGGGAGGAACTCACCCGCGAGCGGTATGCCGTGGCCGACCCCAAGCAGCGCCGATTCCGGTATGGCGTGCAGGTCAACTCGCTTGGCTTGACCGAGGCCCAGCCGGAGAACAACATCCAGCGGATCGTGCTGGAGATGCTCGCGGTCACGCTGTCCAAGGACGCCCGGGCACGTGCCGTGCAACTGCCGGCGTGGAATGAGGCGCTCGGTCTGCCGCGGCCCTGGGATCAGCAGTGGTCACTGCGCATCCAGCAGGTGCTGGCCTATGAGTCGGATCTGCTCGAATACGGCGACCTTTTCGAGGGCTCGACCGTGGTGGCCGCCAAGGTGGCCGAGTTGGTCGATGGCGCCAAGGCCGAGATGGCGCGCATCGCCGAACTCGGCGGGGCGGTCGCCGCCGTCGAGAGCGGGTATCTGAAGTCGGCGCTGGTGGCCTCGCATGCCGATCGGCGAGCGCGGATCGAGCGGGGCGAGGACATCGTCGTCGGTGTCAACAAATTCGAGACAACCGAGCCCAACCCGCTCACCGCCGACCTAGACACCGCGATCCAAAGCGTCGATCCCGGTGTCGAGGCCGCCGCCGCGGCGGCCGTGCGACGGTGGCGCGAGCAGCGCGATGCCGATCCAGAGCGCCGGGACCGGGCGATCGCGGCGCTGGCGCGGTTGCGCGCCGACGCGGCATCCGGGGTAAATCTGATGGCCGCCAGCCTGGAGTGCGCGCGGGCCGACGTGACCACGGGAGAGTGGGCCGGGGCCTTGCGCGAGGAGTTCGGCGAGTACCGCGCCCCGACGGGGGTGTCCGGCTCGGTGGGCATTGCCGAGGCGGGCGAGGGGTTGCAGGCCGTGCGGGCGCAGGTGGCCGAGTTGGGCAGCGCTTTGGGGGAGCAGTTGCGCATCCTGGTCGCCAAGCCGGGGTTGGATGGGCACAGCAATGGCGCTGAGCAGATCGCGGTCCGGGCGCGGGATGCCGGCTTCGAGGTGGTCTATCAGGGCATTCGCCTAACGCCGGCCCAGATCGTCGCGGCGGCAGTGTCGGAAGATGTGCACCTGGTCGGCATCTCGATCCTGTCGGGCTCGCATATGGAGTTGGTGCCGGAGATCCTCGATGGGTTGCGCGCGGCCGACGCCGGCGAGATTCCGGTGGTCGTGGGCGGCATCATCCCCGAGTCCGATGGCGCCAAGCTGCGCGAACTCGGCGTGGCCGCGGTCTTCACCCCCAAGGACTTCGGCCTGAACGAGATCATGGCGCGCTTCGTGGAGATCATCCGCTCGGCGAACCTAACCTCTGCTAGCAGGGTTTAGGTGACGTCCAGCAGGGTAGAACCTGCTGGAGGTCACCTAATCTGTGCTGAGTCGCGGATGGAGGCGACCCCGCGGATTGCCGGGCTGGCTAGCTGCACGTGCGCGGGCTCGGCGCGGGCGGGCAGTGCCGGGCGGCATACTGGCGGGGTGAGCTTGCACTGTCCCGCGACCCTCTATATCGCCCGGCACGGCGACGCCGAGTACACGCACGCACACGTGATGTCGGACGAGGGTGGCTGGTTGACCGAGACCGGTCAGGTCCAGGTCACCGAGTGCGCACACGACCTGGCTGATCGCCGGATCGCGGCGGTCTACAGCAGCCCGATGCAGCGGGCCGTCGAGTCGGGCGTGTTGGCATCGGGTGAACTCGCGGTGCGCCACCGCGAGCTTGCGGGGCTTGAGGAGATTCGCGTCGGTGAACGGGCCGGTCAGCCGTGGAGCGACCCGGTCACCCGCGAGGTGTATGACGCGTGGTTCCGCGGCGATCTCGACGCGCGCATCCCCGGGGGCGAGTCGGGTGCGGAGGTGGTTGCGCGCTTCCGAGAGGCGTTGGCGACGATCGCCGACCAGCATCGGGGCGAGCAGGTGTTGATCTTCACGCACGGCGGCATCATGTCGCTCGTCGTGCCCCGCCTGGCGATCAATGTCCGTGACGACCTGGCCTACCTGCAGTTTGTGCCCAACGCGGTGCCGGCCCGGGTCGAGGCCGGCGACGAGGACTGGCGCGTCATCTCCTGGCCCGGCTCGGCGAGCAAAGACGTGGTCTGACGCTGCCCCGGCGCAGAACTTCGTGGCGCCGGCCCCTGTTCCTAAACCCTGCTAGCAGCATCGAGGTGACCTCCAGCAGGGTCTACCCTGCTCGACGTCCCCGAAGGTGTGCTGAGTCGGGGCGATATGCCGGGTCCTCGCGACGTATCGCAGCGAGGAAGGAGCGGAGAACTTCGTGGGGTAAGTCAGAAGAGCCGGTGTTCGGTGGTGTCGATGCCTTTGAGCGCGTCGTAGTCGAGCACCACGCACCGGATGCCGCGGTCTTCGGCGAGGGTGCGCGCCTGCGGCTTGATCTGTTGCGCCGCAAAGATTCCCGTGACCGGAGCCAGCAGCGGGTCGCGATTCATCAGATCCAGATACCGCGTCAGCTGCTCGACGCCGTCGATCTCGCCGCGGCGCTTGATCTCGACCGCGACGGTGATTCCGCTCTGGTCGCGGCACAGGATGTCGACCGGCCCGATGGCCGTCATGTACTCTCGGCGAATCAGCGCGTACCCATCGCCGAGCGTATGAATGTGCTCCGCCAGCAGCGCCTGCAAGTGCGCCTCGACGCCGTCCTTGACCAGGCCGGGATCGACGCCGAGATCGTGCGCGGTGTCCGAGATGACTTCGTGGATGCGCACCCGGAGCCGATCGTCCGATTTGGTATGCCGCACCACCCAGACCGCGGCAACGCCCTCGTCTGCTTCATCGGCCTCGGGCGCCACCTCGGCCATCGTGCACGGTGGCGACATCCAGTTCAGGGGCTTGTAGGACCCGCCGTCGCTGTGGACCAGCACCGAGCCGTCGGCCTTGACCATGAGCAGCCGGGTCGCCAGCGGCAGGTGGGCGGTCAACCGCCCGTCATAGTCCACGCTGCATTTGGCGATCACGACGCGCACGAGGCGACACTTTAGCCCGGCGTTCTGCCGGCTCAGGAAATCGGGCCGTCAGCCTCAGCAAGCGACCGGGGCTGACACGCCGAAAACTCGGCGGAATTTCCGGCGTGCTGGCGTGCTGGCCCCGGTCGCTTGAGGCGACGTCTCACCTGTCGGCGTCGTGGACCAGGATGGCGATCTGCACGCGATTGTCGAGGTCGAGCTTGGTGAAGATCCGCCCGACATGGGCCTTCACTGTGGCCACGCTCATGAACAACTCGCTCGCGATCTCGGTGTTCGAGCGCCCTCGCCCGATGGCCTGGGCAACCTCCAACTCCCGATCGGTGAGCAATCCCAACTTTCGCTGGGCGTCCGCCCGCGCGGTGTCCGGCGGCTCGTCCGGCGTCGCTACGGCCGCGATCAGGGTGGCCGTGACGCTCGGTGAGAGCATCGGCTGGCCGGCGGCAACCGTCCGCACGGCCTCGACCAGAGCTGCCGGCGGGGTGTCCTTGAGCAGGAATCCCGCGGCGCCGGAGCGCAGGGCGCGCAACACCATCTCGTCCGCATCGAAGGTCGTCAGAACCAGGATCCGGGGTGGATTCGGGCCCGCCAGGATGCGTTCGGTTGCGCTGAGTCCGTCGCGCCTCGGCATCCGGATGTCCATCAGCACGACATCCGGACGCTCCCGCGCGACGACCTCCAAGGCGTCCTCGCCGTCCTGCGCTTCGGCGACGATGGCGATGCCCGGGTCGCCGCCGAGGATCAGGCCGAGTCCCGTGCGAACCATCGGGTCATCGTCGACAAGGACGACGCGGATGGGCTTGCTCATCGGGATACTCCTTGAGTGGGTTCGGCGGCCGGCCACGGCAGCCAGGCCGAGACGAGATAGCCGCCATCGGGTTCGGTGCCGTGACGCAGCAGGCCGCCCGCGAGCGCAACCCGCTCCCGCAACCCGAGCAGCCCCAGCCCAGACCGGGGCAGGGCATGATCCAGCGGCTGCAGCGCGCGGGGATTGCGCACCTCGATCTGCAGGCCGCCCGGTGACGCGCCGCTGACCGAGACCCGCACCGCCGTGCCGGGCGCGTGCTTGCGCGCATTGGTGAGCGCCTCCTGCACCACGCGGTATGCCGTTCGGCCCAGGACGGGAGGCACGTCGCCGACGGTGGAATCGGCATACGTGATCCGGGTGCCGAGTCCCTCGGCCTCGGCGATCAGGTGCGGGACGTCGCGAATATCGGGCTGTGGAGGCTCGGGGGCACCGGCGTCCGCGCGCTCGTCGCGCAGGACGCCGAGGACTTCTCGAAGATCGGCGAGGGCCTGATGGGCATTGGTCTCGATGGTCGTCAGGGCCTGCGACATCTGCTCGGGCGTGAGGTCCTTGCGATAGTTCAGTGCGCCTGCGTGCATGGCGACGAGCGAAATCCGGTGGGCGAGAACGTCATGCATCTCCCGAGCGATCCGCGTCCGTTCGGCGGCAGCAGCCTGCGCGACCCGGCGTTCCTGATCGCGCTGCGCGGACTCCACGCGCTCGCGCTCCAGCTCGCGGCGCCCGCCGACGGCATACCCGATGGCGGTCACGGCGGCAACCAGCAGGGTGATCATGATCAGCGTGAGGATCAGGTTCAGGCGGTTCTCGTCCAACGAGGGGTAGATGCGCTCGGTGACCACCCCGGTGGCGATATTGAGCGGGATCAGCCAGGCCAGCTCACGCCAGCGCCGGCGGGCCGCGACCGAGGCGAGCACGAGGATTACGGCGCCGCCCGCGGACGTCGACAAGGCTCCCGCCAGCGTCACGATCAGCGCGATCCGCAGCGGCCAGCGCCGCCGCCAAATCGTCAGCACCCCCGCCGCGATGCCGGCGAGCAGGTCACCGAGCATCGCCCAGAGGCGAAGCGCCGGCGAGATGTCGTCGGGCAGGGTCGACCGCACGGTGACCCAGGCCAGGAAGCCCACGATGACCACGAAGGCGACCCGCCACGTTTTGCCCCAGCGCCCGAGGGGCGGGTTCGGGGGGTCGCGGGGGATCGTCATACGCCAACGTTAGGCGGGTTCGCGGGGTGTGCGGGGCCACCCCGAGTCGATCAGTTGGCCGGCGCGATAGACCAAAGTCGTAGCACGAATGAGTCGAAGTGCTGATGTGGCACCCGCATCAGCCGGCGGAATCTGGATGCATGATCGCTGTCGAGAACCTCACCAAGCGCTACGGCACCTTCACCGCCGTCGACGCCATCACCTTCGAAGCCCGCCCGGGATCGGTCACCGGATTCCTCGGCCCGAACGGCGCCGGCAAGTCAACGGCCATGCGGATGATGACCGGACTGACCCCGCCGACCAGCGGCCGCTCGACGATCCTCGGGCACCCGTATGCCAGCCTGCCCAATCCAGCGCGCCACGTGGGCGTCATGATCGACGCCACGGCCCAGCATCCCGGCCGCACCGGGCGCGAGGTGCTGCACCTGATCGGGATGCAGATCGGGGTGCCCAAGGCACGCGTCGAGGGCGCATTGCAACTCGTCGGCTTGACCGACGAGGAGAGCAAGCGGCGGGTGCGCAACTACTCCCTCGGCATGCGCCAGCGCCTCGGCCTGGCCGGCGCGCTGATGGGCGACCCGCAGGTGCTTGTGCTCGACGAGCCGGCGAACGGCCTTGACCCGCAAGGGATTCACTGGATGCGCCAGCTCCTGCGCGCCTATGCCGACCAGGGCGGCACCGTCCTGCTGTCGAGCCACCTGCTGCACGAGGTGCAGATCATCGCCGACGACCTGGTGATGATCGGGCGTGGTCGGATCGTCGCCCAGGGGTCGAAGGCCGACCTGCTCGGAGCCGCGGGCACCCGGGCCAACTCCGTCGACAATGCCGTCCTCGCCGCGGCCCTGCAGGCGCGGGGGGTCGAGGTCACCGGCGATCGCACCGGCGTGGTCGCAAAGACCGATGCCGAGACCGTGGGCCGCGCGGCGCTGGAGGCCGGCGTGGTGCTGACCGAGCTGCGGACCTCGGGTGCGGAGGGTCTGGAGGAGATGTTCCTCGCGCTCACCGCCGCCGATGCGCGCGACTCCGGCCCCGCCGCCGCGAAGGACGCGGCGTGAATCCCGTCCCTTTCGCGTGCTCCTGCCGTATGCCGGCCCCCCGCCCCACCCATCCTCTGCGCCGCCTCGGCGCTGCCATGACAACCAAGGATCTGACATGACTGCCGTCCTCGACCCGACCACCTCCCACCTGACCCACAAGCGCACCGCGATCGAGCAGACGCCAGGCATCCCGTTCGCCCGGCTGGTCCGCGTCGAACTGCGCAAGATGGTCGACACCCGAGCGGGCCGCTGGATGCTCATCGTGATGTCGGCCGTGTCCCTGCTCGTCGTGCTCGTCAATCTGATCTGGGGCGACCGGGAGAGCCTGAACTTCTCCTCCTTCGTGGCGCTGACCACCTTCCCGCTCATCGTGCTGCTGCCCATCGTCGGGATCATGGCGGCCACGGCGGAGTGGTCCCAGCGCACCGGGCTGGTGACCTTCACCCTGGAGCCGCGGCGAGTCCGCGTTCTCCTGGCGAAGAATCTCGCCGGCATCATCCTCGGCCTGGTGGTCATCGCGGCCGCCTTTGCTGCCGCGGCGCTGGCCACCCTCATTGCGATCACGGTGCGCGACGTGCCCGCGGACTGGTCGATGACCTGGCAGTCGGTGATCGGGATCCTCGTCGGGATGACCATCTATGTCATCCAGGGCCTGGCCTTCGGGTTTGCCCTGCTGATCACGCCCCTGGCGATCGTGGCCTCGATCCTGCTGCCGACGATCTGGTCGATCGCGTCCAGCATCAGCGCCAGGCTGGACACCGCCGGTGCCTGGCTCGACCTCAACCGCACCGTCGAGCCGCTCTTCTCCGGCACCATGTCGGGCGAGAACTGGGCTCAGCTCGGAACATCCAGCCTGGTCTGGATCGGCATCCCGATGGCCATCGGCGCCTGGCGCGTGCTTACCCGCGAAGTCAAATAGCCCCCGGGAAGGCAGAGAGCGGGCTGCGCCCGCGCTCTCTGTCTGTTCCGGGAAACCAAGCGAGCTTCGCTCGCCCTCCGGGGGCTCCGCCCCCGGATACCCCCGGACGGCTAGGTACCTCGCTTCGCTCGGTCCTGCTTGATCTGTTCCGGGAAACCAAGCTCGCTTCGCTCGCGGTTTCCCGGTCAGCTGCCAGCGCTTCGCTCGGCAGTTGAAGTCTGGGGCCGCGCCTTGATCGGCGGCCAGGGTCGGCGCGAAGTTGGGAGAGCCTGGGGCGACGCAAGACCGGGGGACGGGTGTCGGGCCGGCACGTTGCAGGGGGCGTGCCGGCCCGTGCCTTCGTGAAGCTGGCAGCGACCCGTGCGGGGCGGGGGCTCAGCGCCTAGGCGGGGGAGATGCAGTCGGAGGCCTGTCGAGCGGCCATGAGCCGGCCACGCGCCGGGGTGGGGGGGATCACGCCGGGAGGCGTGGAAGCGGCATACGGGCAATGGAAGACTCGAGATATGTCGCGTGAATTCACCAAAGTCGGTGTGGTCGGTCTCGGAACCATGGGTGCGGGGATTGTGGAAGTGTTCGCCCGCAACGCAATTGACGTCCTGGCGGTCGAGGTCGACGAGCGGGCACTCGAGCGGGGCAAGGGCTTCCTCACGGCCAGCCTGGACCGGGCCGTCAGCCGCGGCAAGATGGCGCAGGACGACGCCGACACCCTGCGGGGGCATGTGACCTTCACCACCGACCTCGCCGACTGCGCCGACTGCCAGCTCGTCGTCGAGGCCGTGCCCGAGCATCTCGACTTGAAGAAGCGGATCCTCAGCACGCTGGACGGCATCGTCGGGTCGGACGCCATTCTCGCGACCAACACCTCCTCGCTCCCCGTCACCGAGATCGCGGTCGCGACGGCCGACCCCAAGCGCGTGGTCGGCATGCACTTCTTCAACCCGGCACCCGTGCTGCAATTCGTCGAGGTCATCAAGACGGTGATCACCGCGGACGACGTCTTCGAGGACATCAAGGCGCTCGCGGAGCGGCTCGGCAAGAAGCCCGTGGTTGTCGGCGACCGTGCCGGCTTCATCGCCAACGCCCTGCTCTTCGGCTATCTCAACCACGCCGTCTCGATGTTCGAGAGCAAGTACGCAACCCGCGAAGATCTCGACGCCGCAATGCGTTTCGGTTGCGGCTACCCGATGGGGCCGCTCGCGCTGCTGGACCTGATCGGCCTGGACACGGCATACGAGATCCTGGACACGATGTACAAGCAGGGCCGCGATCGCCTGCACGCCCCGAGCCCGATCATCAAACAGATGGTCAGCGCCGGCCTGACGGGCCGCAAGAGCGGCCACGGCTTCTATACGTATGCCGGCCCGTCGAGTTCGCAGGTCGTCGCGGACTCCGCGACCCCAGCCGCCGACGCGGCAGACGCGGCGGGCCTACGTCCGATCGCTAAGGTCGGCGTCGTCGGTTCGGGGACAATGGCCGGCGGGATCGTCGAAGTCTTCGCCAAGGCCGGCTATGACGTCATCTATGTCGCTCGCGGCGAGGACAAGGTCGCGGGGGTGCGAGCGCAAATCGAGAAGAACAACGCCCGCGCGATCGACAAGGGCCGGATGACGGCCGAGGACGCCGAGGCGCTGCTCGGCCGGTTGAGCGGGTCGACGTCGCGCGACGCGCTCGCCGATGTCGACATCGTCGTCGAAGCCATCGCCGAGGACCTGGCGATCAAGCAGGACCTCTTCCGCGACCTGGACCGGGTGTGCAAGGCCGGGGCCATCCTCGCGACCACGACCTCGTCGCTGCCGATCATCGACCTCGCCGCTGTCACCGAACGTCCCGCCGACGTCATCGGCATGCACTTCTTCAATCCCGCCCAAGTGATGAAGCTCGTCGAAGTGGTGCACACCGTCGCGACCGCGCCGGACGTGACGGCGAGCGTCGTCGCGCTCACGCGGGCCGTCGGCAAGCACCCGGTGCAATGCGGCGACCGCTCGGGCTTCATCGTCAACGCGCTGCTCTTCCCCTATCTCAACGACGCGATCAAGATGCTGGAGGCGCATTACGCGAGCGCTGACGACATCGACACCGCGATGAAGACTGGCTGTGGCCTGCCGATGGGTCCCTTCGAACTGCTCGACGTCGTCGGCCTCGATGTCTCGCTGGCGATCCAGCGCGAGCTTTACCTGGAGTTCCGCGAGCCGGGCTTCGCCCCCGCGCCGTTGCTGGAGCAACTGGTGCAAGCGGGTTATCTCGGCCGCAAGACCAAGCGAGGCTTCCGCACCTACGCCTGACCGGGTGCAGCCGCCGCTCGCTAGGTCGAGTGGTGGCGACGCGCCGTATGCCGAGCCTCGCCGCCGGCGTGTCGCCACCACTCGACCTAAGCGTCCACAGCGCCGGCAGGCGAATCGGCATGATGCACAGGCTCCAGCGGACAGGCTGCGCCGGTTTGCGAGCCGCGGCATGGTGGCAGCCATGGCCGAACCCCTCCCGTCCGTGCTCTCGCTGGCGCAGGCCCGCGACCGTGGATTGACGCCGACCCAGTGGCGCTCGTCAAACTTTGACCGGGTGACCCGCGGCGTGCGCAGACGCGGGGCAACCGCCACCCTGGCGGAGCAGGCTGCGGCCTTCGCCCTGGTTCTGCCGCGTCCTTTCGCCTACAGCCACATGACGGCTGCCCGCCTCCTGGAGTTGCCCTTGCCCGGCCCGGTCTCCAGTGTTGGTGCCCACGTCGAGGGTTCCGTGTTGGATGTGATTCGCCCGTCAGCGTCGCCGCGCCTTACCCGAGCCGGCGTCCGCGGCCACCGCGGACTTGACCGGCGCCGTACGACCACCGTCGACGGCATGCCCGTGGTCTGCGTCGCCGACACCTGGGTCGACCTGGGCGAGCTTCGGGGCCAGGCGGCGCTGAGCGTGGACGATCTTGTGGTCCTCGGTGACGAAATCGCGGCCCGATTGCGCCTCGCCACCGTCGCCTTGATCCGGGCGGAGTTGGGCGGCGCGCTGGGTCGGCGAGTCCGGCCGCGCCGTGCCGTCGACTTGCGCGCTGCCCTGGGTTTGGTGCGGCCGGGAGTCCGATCGCCGATGGAGAGCCGGTCCCGGCTGATGTTCGTTCACTCCCTGTTTCCCGAGCCAGAGGTCAATGGCGTGCTCAGAGATGAGACGGGCCAGTGGCTGATGGAATGCGACCTGGTTTGGCGTGGCCAGCGCGTTGTCGCCGAATATCAAGGTCAGCCGCATGCAAACCTGCGAGCACGGAGCCAGGATGCCGCGAAGAGACGACTTGCCGAGGATTACGGATGGAGAGTGCACGAGATCTTCGCTGCGGACGTCTACACCCGACCGCGCCGGATCGATCTGCTCCGCCGGATAGCCGCCGACCTTCGATTGCCGCCCGACACCCTGCGCATCCAGTAGCGAAGTCGAGCGCGTCCAGCTCATCGCAGTCGAGTGGTGGCGACACGCCGTATGCCGATCCTCACCGTCGGCGTGTCACCACCACTCGACCAGGGGTCGCCCTGGGAATGCCGAGATGCGCGAGGATGGGCCAGTGCCCGACGCCCCCGATCCGCTGCGCACAATCCCGCTCGCGCACGGCGGGCTGGACCGGCAGGCCGAGCGCCGCCGGGACCCGGACCTGATCGCGCGGCTCCTGGCCGACCCCACGACCCGCGTCCTGCCCGTGGCCGCCGGCGCCGCGCCGTTGGCGCCCGCCGAGTCGCTGTTCGCGGGCCCTGCCCTGTCAGCGCCCGCCGAGTCGCTGTTCGCGGGCCTTGCCCCCTCGGAACCCGGCCCCACCGCCGACGCATCCGAACGAGGGCACGCCAGCCCGCCCGCGCTCGGGTGGCGCGCTCCGGAGGCCGGGGACACGGCATACGGGCAGGTCTTTCTCGGCGTCGCGGACGGCGCCGCCCGCGTCGCGCTGCTGCTGCCGCGCGATAAAGCTGGCGCCGGCTGGGTGGGGTTGCGTGAGTGCGGCGCCGACCTCGACCCGGCCGACGCGGAAGCCCTCACGACGGCGACAGCGCTCGGCAACTGGCACGCGACGCATCGGCACTGCCCGCGTTGCGGGGCACCAACCGAGCCGGCCAACAGCGGTTGGACCCGCCGCTGCCCCCAGGACGGCAGCGAACACTTTCCGCGCACCGACCCGGCCATCATCGTGGCCGTCACCGATCCCGAAGACCGGCTGCTGCTCGCCCGGAACCCGGCCTGGCCCGAGGGACGACTCTCGGTGCTGGCCGGATTCGTCGAGCCGGGCGAATCCCTGGCCATGACGGTGGCCCGGGAGGTCTTCGAGGAGGTCGGCGTGCGGGTGCGCGATGTCATCTACCTCGGCGACCAGCCGTGGCCCTTCCCGGCCTCACTCATGCTCGGATTCGAGGCACGCACCGACGACCCGACACTGGTCCTGGACCCGACCGAGATCGCCGAGGCCGCGTGGTTCACCCGCGCCGACTATCGCCGCACGGTCGACGAAGGCGCCTGGGGCGGCGGCACCTCGGTCTCGATCTCACGCCGCCTCATTCAGCACTGGCTGGCGCGCGGCTGATTGCCCCCCAACGGTCGAACCGCCCGACGTGGGAGGGGGCGGACTCAGGCGAGGCGCTTCTTGACCTCGATCAGGCTGGGGTTCGTGGCGGTCGAGCCATCGGGGAAGAGCAAGGTGGGCACCGTCTGGTTGCCGTTGTTCACCGACATGACGAAGTCCGCGAGCGCGGGGTCCTCCTCGATGTTGACCTCGGTGTAGGCGATGCCCTCGCGGTCCATCTGCGACTTCAGGCGTCGGCAGTAGCCGCACCAGGTCGTGGAGAACATGGTGACGCTGCCGGCTTGGGGCACGGACACGGACATACGGGAGCTCCTTGCTCGCAACAAATGGTGTGGATGCCATTGTGACAACGTCGGCGCGGCCACGTACCTTCCTGGGGGTGACCACCCTGCCCGACGCCGACGCGATCCTGGCAGCGCTCGACCCCGAGCAGCGCGAGGTGGCGAGCGCGCCGCTGGGCGCGATGCGGGTGGTCGCGGGTGCGGGGACCGGCAAGACGCGGGCGATCACCCACCGGATCGCGTATGGCGTCCGGTCGGGTGCGCTGCAGCCGCAGCGGGTGCTGGCGCTCACCTTCACCGCGCGGGCCGCAGGCGAGATGCGCACCCGCTTGCGCGAACTCGGCGTCGCGGGCGTCCAGGCGCGCACCTTTCATGCCGCTGCCCTGCGCCAGCTCCACTACTTCTGGCCCAAGACTGTCGGCGGCGCGGCGCCCGAGATCATGCCCGCCAAGGCGGCCGCGGTCGCAGAGGCGTGCGGCCGCCTCCAGCTCCGGTTCGACCGCACGGGGATGCGCGATCTCGCCGGCGAGATCGAGTGGGCCAAGGTCTCGCTTGTCACACCCGACGCTTATGCGGCCGCGGCCGCCCGCGCCCGTCGCACCCCCCCCGGCCTGGACGTGACGGCCATGGCCCGCGTCCTCGCCGTCTACGAGGACGTCAAGTCCGAACGCGGGGTCATCGACTTCGAGGACGTCCTGCTCATGCTCCGCGGCATGCTCGACGCGCGCCCGGACATCGCGACGACCGTGCGCGAGCAGTACCGCCACTTCGTTGTGGACGAATACCAGGACGTCAACGCCGTCCAGCAGGCGCTGCTCGACACCTGGCTCGGTGGCCGCGACGACCTGTGTGTGGTCGGCGATCCAGCGCAGACGATCTACTCCTTCACCGGCGCCTCCGCTCGCCATTTGCGCGACTTCGCCAGCAAGCACCCCGGCGCCCGCACTGTCGAGCTCGTGCGCAACTACCGCTCGACCCCCCAGATCATCACCCTCGCCAATGGCCTGGCCCGCGCACCGGGCGGCGCCCGCCGCTGGGGTGGCGTCGAACTCATCGCCCAGCAACAGCCCGGCCCCGCGCCGCGACTGAGCACGTATGCCGATGACGCGGCCGAAGCGGCCGGAGTTGCCGACCTCGTGTTCAACGCCATGGCCGCCGGCATGCCGGCGAGTCAAGTCGCCATCCTCTTCCGCACCAATGGTCAGAGCGAGGCCTTCGAATCGGCGTTGTCGCACAAAGGGATTCCCTATCTCGTCCGAGGTGGCGAACGCTTCTTCCAACGCAGCGAGGTCAAGGAGGCGACCGTTCTCCTGCGCGGCGCGGTTCGCTCCGACGATGGGGAGACACCGCTGCCCGAGCTGGTCCGCAGCGTGCTGACCGGGGCCGGCTGGAGTCGCACGGTGCCGGTCGGCGGGGCCGCGCGCTCGCGCTGGGAGTCCCTGGATGCCCTCGCCGTCCTGGCCGACCAGGTCGTCGGGGTCAGCCCCGCCGCCCGGATGGCCGAGTTCGTTCACGAAATCGACGAGCGCGCTGCCGCCCAGCACGCCCCGGCCGTTGAAGGAGTCACCCTGGCATCGCTGCACGCAGCCAAGGGTCTGGAGTGGGATGTCGTGATCCTCGCCGGGGTCAGCGATGGTCTCCTGCCGATCACGATGGCTGAGACCGGGGCCGAGATCGATGAGGAACGGCGCCTGCTCTATGTCGGCGTCACCCGCGCCCGCCGAGACCTGCACCTGACCTGGGCACAAGCGCGTGTGGCCGGCAGCCGCTCATCGCGGCGCCCCTCGCGTTTCCTCGACGGGCTCCTGGCGGGTACGGGCACATCGGCCACCGCCGGCGTGCGGGGGCGACCGGCCGGCAAACCCAAGGAGAAGAAGATCGCGACGTGCCGCACGTGCGGCGACGCCTTGACGGCGGCCGTCGAACGCACGACTGGGCGCTGCGGGAACTGCCCCGCGACCTATGACGAGACGACCTTTGCGGCGCTCAGGGCGTGGCGTGCGGCGGTCGCGAAGGCGGCGAGCGTGCCGGCATACGTCGTGTTCACCGATGCGACGCTGACGGCGATCGCCGAGGCGACGCCGAGTGATGATGCGGGTTTGGTGCGGATTGCCGGTGTGGGACAACGAAAATTGACGCTCTATGGGCCGTCCGTGCTGGCCGTTCTCGGTGGCGGCGACCCGGCGGAAGTGGCCGCCGAAACCGCTGCAGCCAACGCCAAATAGCGATCGCGCGCATTTGGGGCGTTTATTCGCATGACAGCGCCCGGCGCGAGGGATTATTCTGCCTGGGACGCCGACCGGCGTCACCGGCCAGCACACCGCGAAAGGAGCGCAGCAAGCATGAGCACAATCACGATGATCACCAGCGTCGTTCCGGCGTCCCTGTCCGCTGCCTACCCGACGCACGCTGCTGCCCAGGTGCTGAGCGCCGCTGCCGGTTTTGCCGGTGTCGACCTCACCGAGGATGGCTGGGGATCTCCGCCTGGATGGAGCCCGTGACGCATCAGCGTCATGAGCGACCGACATCCAGGCCGCGGATCCCAACAGGATCCGCGGCCTTTGTCATTCCCGGACCGAATCCCTTGCCGCACAACTGAATCCACAGTGCCACAACCCGGCACGACACCAGACCGCCCACGACGGCGGCCGACCAAGGAGGTGAAGACCCCATGCAGCTCACTGCGCTGCTGGACCACGGCGTGCGCGCCACGCTGGAGACCGGGGAGATCCCGTGCCAGTCCAATGACCCCGAACTGTGGTTCGCAGACACGCCCGAGGGCGTCGAGTTCGCGAAGGCGCTATGCGTCAGCTGCCCGATGATCGAAGCCTGCCTCAGCGGCGCCCTCGATCGGCGGGAAGCGGCTGGGGTCTGGGGTGGTCAGTTCTTCGTCGACGGTGTCGTCGTGGCTCGCAAGCGGCCCCGTGGTCGCCCCCGCAAGGACTCCTACGCCGCCTAGGGCATCCCCGCGAAGGTCTTCACTCCGGTAGCGCCGATCCTTCGTGGGGTGTCAAGGCAGCGGCGTAGTCTCGCGCCGTGCCGCATCTGCATCCCGACCATGAGCGAGTCGTGGCCGCGCTGACGACGCCCGATCTCGCCGCGATCGTCGACCTCGTCGTGTGGGCAGCCACCGACGAGGCCGGCGATCGCTACGCGTTCGCTGCCAACCACCTGGGGCGGGTGCGGCTGGAGCCGGGTGGACGCCATACGGTCGTTTCCGGAATCGATCCGATTGCCAGCGAGGACCCGATGGCCTTCCTCCCGTATGCCGCGGAGCTGGCTGACCCCTCGCCGTCACAGTCCATCGACAACGCCTATCCGTATGCCGCAGAACGACTTTTGTCCTTCTTCGCCGAGCCCGACCGCAGCCCGGACCTGGCGATCGTGCATTCACCGCGCCACTTCTTCCCTGAGGTGGGCGGGCATATCGGGGAGCACGGCTCGCTTGACATCATCCAGTCGCGAGCGCCATTGATCATCGCCGGGGCGCGTGCCCGGCGCGGCGGCTATGTCGATGGCCACGCCAGGCTGATCGACGTCGGCCCCACGCTGGCCTGGCTCGCGGGTGTGCCTGAGGCGGCGCTGTGTGACGGTGCGGGCGCCCCGCTCGACGGCCGGGTGTTGCGCGAGCACCTGGTCGACGGTCCGCCCGGCCCCGTCGTCGGCATCCTGTGGGACGGCGCGCACTGTGGCGATCTGCTCGACCTCGCCGCGTGCGGGGAGTTGCCCGCCGTGGCCCGGCTCATCGCTGGGGGCCGCGCCCTGCGAGGTGGGGCGGTCGCCCAGTTCCCAAGCATCACCTTGACCAATCACACCTCGATCCTCACCGGCGTCGGACCGGGGCGGCATGGCGTGATGGGCAATGTCTACTTTGACCGGGCGAAGTCGGAACGTGTCGTGCCCAATGACAATTCGACATGGCATCGCAGCAGTGACTGGTTGCATCCGGAAGTCCGCACGGTCTTCGAGTTGGTGGGGGAGCACGTGCTGCCGCGCGTCGGTGGGGCACCCCGGACGGCCAGCGTCGATGAGGCAATCGATCGCGGAGCGGACTACTCGACCATGCAACTGATTCGCGACAGCGGCCAGGCCGGGGGCGCCGGGGGCCTGGGGGACCGGTTGCCCGATCCAAGGTCGTCGCCTTTCCTTGCCGACCCGGCGCACCTCGCCGACGACTACTTCTCCTGGGGCGTGCAGGTCGACGACCTCGGCCTGACCCAGATGAGACAGTTGTATGCCCGTTACCTTCGTGATGGGTCCTCGACCTGAGGATCTCGGTCGCTGAGTCCGGCATGACTTACTGCCCCTGTCGTCGATGATCCGGGGGGTGTTGTCACCGGGC
>NZ_BAAAPN010000048.1:0-22549 GCF_039531165.1 Nostocoides vanveenii
CGTCGTGTCGGGCAGATCCCATGACCGTCAGCGGGCAGAACTCATGACCGCCGGCGGGCAGCTTCATGGCCGTCTCCGGGCAGTTTCTCGTGTCCGTCGACACACGAGAGCGCCCGGCTGTGCGATCTTGTATCGGGCGGCCAAACTCTGATCGACGAATGATTTGGTCTCGGTAGCCCACACTCCGTAGTGGGTGTGGACCTGCCCGTAGTGGATCGCCGGACTTCCTACCGACCGAAGGTCCGATTTCTGGAGCCCCGCACCCCGCGTGAAGGTGCCAACCTCGCCCAAGTAGGGGTGAGGCACGGGAGTGTTCGCGATATTCGGTCTCACGGCGTGTGACCTTCGAGGTCGACGACGATGGCGTCGATCTTGGTGCGCAATTCATCCTGTCGCTCGACGATGCGGGCGATCTCCGCATTCAGTGCGACGATGTCGACCTCCTCACGGGTGTCCTCCGCCTCGACATACGACGTCACCGAGAGGTTGTAGCCGTTCTCCTCAATGGTCTCTGCGTCAACGAGGGCTGCGAAGTGAGGAGCGGCCTCGCGGCATACGAACGCCTCGAGAATCCGCTTCTGATGCGCATCGGTGAGCTTGTTCTTGTTGCCCGTGCGGGTGAACAGCGCCGAGCCGTCGATGAAGAGGATCGCGTTGTCGGACTTGCTCTTCTTAAGCACGATGATGCAGGTCGCGATCGTCGTGCCGAAGAAGAGGTCCGGCGGGAGCTGGATGACGGCGTCGACGTAGTTGTTGTCGACGAGGTACTTGCGGATCTTCTGCTCCGCGCCCCCGCGATAGAGCACGCCCGGGAACTCGACGATCGCCGCGGTCCCGTCGACGGCCAGCCACGACAGGATGTGCATGGTGAAGGCGAGGTCGGCCTTGCTCTTGGGCGCGAGCACACCGGCGGGAGCGAAGCGCGGGTCGTTGATGAGCAGCGGATTGTCCGAGCCCGGCCACTTCGTGGAGTAGGGCGGGTTCGAGACGATCGCCTCGAAGGGCTCGTCGTCCCAGTGCGCCGGGTCGATGAGGGTGTCTCCGTGCGCGATGTCGAACTTCTCGTAGTTGACGTCGTGCAGGAACATATTGATCCGCGCCAGGTTGTAGGTCGTCAGGTTGATCTCCTGGCCGAAGAAGCCCTGCCGCACGTTCTCCTTGCCGAGCACCTTGGCGAACTTCAGCAGCAGCGAGCCCGAGCCGCACGCCGGGTCGTAGACCTTGTTGACCTCGGTCTTGCCGACGACGGTGATCCGGGCGAGCAGCTCACTGACCTCCTGCGGCGTGAAGAACTCTCCCCCCGACTTGCCGGCCGACGACGCATACATGGTCATGAGGAACTCGTAGGCATCACCGAAGGCGTCGATCGTGTTGTCGCCGAAAGTCCCCAGACCCAGGTCACCGATCGCGTATAGCAGCTTGACGAGCTTCTCATTGCGACGCGCCACAGTCGGGCCGAGCTTGGCGCTGTTGACATCGAGATCGTCGAAGAGGCCCTTCGCCCTCGCTCGCCGTGCCGACCGCCGAGGCCTCGATATTCCGGAAGACCCGCTCGAGCGTCTCGTTGAGGTCGGCATCGTCGGCCGCGCGGGCGCGCACGTTGGCGAAGAGCTCACTGGGCAGGATGTAGAAGCCTTTGTCCGACACGGTCACGTCCCGCCCGAACTCGGCCCTCCCATCGCTCAGTTGCGCATAGTCGAAGTCGGGGACATTGGCCGCCCGCTCCAGCCCGTTGAGGAAGTCCGTGAGGTTCTCGGAAATGAACCGATAGAAGAGCATCCCGAGCACGTAGCCCTTGAAGTCCCACCCGTCGACGCTGCCGCGCAGGTCGTTGGCAATCCGCCAGATGGCCCTGTGCAGCTCGGCACGCTGCTGCTCCTTCGTCATGGGCGACGGGTATGGCTGGCGGGCGCGGAAGTGGGTGGCATGGTGACGATCTTGCCCCAGGCGACGGTTCAATCGCGGTAGGGAGCCGGTGACGGGAATCGAACCCGCGTGTCCAGCTTGGGAAGCTGGCGCTCTACCATTGAGCTACACCGGCGTGCGAGCGCGTGGCCTAAAGGCCCGCGGCAGCCCCGGAAGTCTAACCCACCTCGTCCACGGCTCCCGCACGCCGTGAACCCGGCGCACGCTCAGGCCGGCCCCCCATCCGGATGGGGGAAGCGGCATACGGCAATCCGTCAGGGGAGGGCCGCGGCCAGCCGGCCGGACCACGCCCGCAGGCCCTCCATCGCCGCGGGACTCGCCGACTCGATGACCAAGGGCGCGTCGAGCTTGCCGAGCGCCACCACGAGCCACGCGAGATCGAGAGACTCCATGCGCACGCGACACGAAGTGGTGTCGATCGGCGTGATGTCGGTCCAGCGGCCTATCGCGGCCTCCGCAAGCGCGGCGGGCGTCTGTGCGAGAGCCACGACCTGATAGCCGCCGCCGGCGGCCTCGCGCAGACCCGATCGCACGTATGCCGCCGCGTCACCCCCGGGGATCTCGCGCGGCCGGAAGCGGGCCCTGGTGCCTTCGGGATCGATGAGGCGATCGAGGCGGAAGGAGCGCCAATCGCCGCGATCGAGGTCGTAGGCGACGAGATACCAGCGGCGGCCGACGGTCACCAGCTTGGTCGGCTCGACGTGGCGCCGGGCGAGTTCACCGGCCGCCGCGCCGCCGCGCGCGGTGTAGCCGAAGCGCACTCGCTCGGCGTCGCGGATCGCCTGGGCGAGGGCGGCCAACACCGAGGCTTCGACCTCGGGGGCCTGCCCGAGCGGGGACGCGACGGTCACGGCGCGCAGCGCCTCCGCCCGACGGCGCAGTCGCGGCGGGAGCACCTGGACCACCTTGGACAGCGCCGACAAGGTGGCGTCGCCGAGCGAGCCGGCGGCGATATTGGCCGCCGCGCCGAGCGCGACGACCATGGCGATCGCCTCGTCCTCGTCGACGACGAGCGGGGGCAAGGCCCCGCCTGAGCCGAGCTGATAGCCGCCCTCCATGCCACGGGTGGACGCAACGGGATAGCCGAGGTCGCGCAGGCGCTCGACGTCCCGGCGCAGCGTGCGCTCGGAGACGTCGAGCCGGTCGGCCAGCTCCGGGCCCGGCCAGAAGCGGTGCGTCTGCAGCAGCGTCAGCAGCCGGAGGGTGCGCGAACTCGTGTTGGCCATGAATTCATAGTGCGTCAGAATCAGGTCAGAAACTGGCCGGAAGCGCTCCTACCGTCGGTGCTGTCACCACATCCGCCGCACGATAGGCAGGAGCCACCGATGTCCACTCCGCTCGTCGCGGACGACCCTCGTCCGCCCGTCGGCCCGTCCGACACCACTGCCGATGCCGTCGATGCCCAGGGCTTCGTCCCCCTCGTCGACGGCCGGGTCCGCACCCTCGCCCTCGTCAGCCTGCTGCTCGCCTCGATGATGGAACTCATCGACGTGACCATCGTCAATGTGGCCCTCCCCACCATCGACGCATCATTCGGCGCGACCGCCGGGCTGCTGCAGTGGGTGGTCGCGGCCTACCCCCTCGCCTTCGGGATCTCGCTGATCACCGGCGCCCGACTGGGCGACCGCTTCGGCCGGCGGCGCCTGTTCGTGCTCGGCCTGATCGGCTTCACCCTCGCCTCCGCGGCGTGCGGGCTCGCGCCGGGGATCGAGGCGCTGGTCGCCTTCCGGGCGGTCCAGGGGGTCGCCGCCGCGGCGATGGTGCCGCAAGTGCTGACCAGCATCCAGGTCATGTACGCACCGCACGAGCGGGGCATGGCGATGGGCATCTTCTCCGGCCTGGCCGGTCTGGCCGCGGTGATCGGGCCGATCTTGGGGGCGGTCCTGACCGAGACCGTCGGCTGGCGGTGGGTCTTCCTCGTCAACGTGCCGGTTGGCGTGGTCGCGTTGGCCGCCGCGCTGCGGTTCATCCCCGAGTCGCGCGCTGCCCTCGCCGCCCGCGTCGACCTGCGTGGGGTTGTCGCGCTCTCGCTCGCCCTGCTGGCGCTGCTGTATCCGTTGACGATGGGTCACGAACTCGGCTGGCCCACGTGGACGTATGCCGTGATGCTGGCCGGCGTGGCCGGCCTGCTCGTGTTCGTGCGAGCCGAGCGCCGCCACGAGCGCGTCGGTCACCAGCCGCTGCTCGCGACCTCGCTCTATGCCGGCCGCGCCTTCACCGGCGGCACGCTCACCGGCGCGCTGCTCTTCATCGCCGGGACGGGGTATTTCCTTGCGGGGACGCTCTATTTCCAGATCGGGCTGGGGTGGTCGGTGCTCAAGGCCGGGCTGGTCAACATTCCGTTTGCGCTGATCTGCACGGTGACCGCCGGGACCGGCGCGGCCGTACTGATGCCGCGCATCGGCCGCAAGGTGCTCGTGCTGGGGGCGTTGATCATGGCGCTCGGCGCGGGCGTCATGGGGCTGACCGTGCGGGTGGCGGACGGGGCGACGAGCTTCTGGACGTTCGTCCCGGCGATCGTGCTCGTCGGAGCGGGCTTCGGCTTCGTCGTCTCCTCCACGGCGCCGCTGGCACTCGTCGCCGTGGACGGCGCGCAGGCCGGGGCGGCGTCCGGGCAGTTCAACACGACCGGTCAGTTGGCGAATGCGCTGGGCGCGGCCGGCATGGGGACGCTCTTCTTCGAGGTCGCCAAGCGCCAGGTCTCGGGTGCCCCGAGCGAGGTCTTCGGCCCGGCATACGTGGCGGTGCTTGCGGTGATGGCCGCGCTACTGGTGCTCGTGGCCGCCGTTGCGCTGATCATTCCCCGCGACGCGCACCAACACGCGGCCCCCGGCGCCCACTGATTCATCTGCCCCTCTCTCTCGTCTCCCGTCGAGTGGCCGGTCGAGGGTCGTCGAAAGGCCTGAACCGGCCTCTCGACGTGAGCGGGATAGCCTGACGCCGTGCTGCTCTCCGACCGTGACATCCACGCCGAGATCGATGCCGGTCGGGTGGTGCTCGACCCGTGGGATCCGGCGATGGTTCAGCCCAGCAGCATCGATGTCCGGATGGACAAGTACTTCCGGCTCTTCGACAACCACAAGTACCCCGTCATCGACCCGTCCGCCGACCAGCCGGACCTGACCCGGCTGGTCGAGGTCGATCCCGACGAGGGCTTCGTCCTGCACCCCGGCGAGTTCGTGCTCGGGTCGACCCTGGAGACCGTGAGCCTGCCCGACGATCTGGCGGCGCGCGTCGAGGGCAAGTCCTCGCTCGGGCGGCTCGGCCTGCTCACCCACGCGACCGCTGGCTTCGTCGACCCGGGTTTCAGCGGTCACGTGACCCTGGAACTATCCAATGTCGCGACCCTGCCGATCATGCTGTGGCCCGGTATGAAGATCGGTCAGCTCTGCTTCATCCGGCTCAGCAGCCCCGCGCAGAACCCGTATGGCAGCGCGGCATACGGCTCGCACTATCAGGGCCAGCGCGGCCCGACCGCGTCACGCAGTTTCCAGAACTTCCACCGCACCGACGTCTGAGCCGGTGGCCGACGTCACCGACGCCTTCAGATCTGGCCGGAAATCGCAGACTCCGCAGTCCGTCCGAGGCCGAGCCAGCTCACCACGCCGCCGGCCGTCAGCAGGCCGGCGCACGCGAAGCAGGCAAGCCGGTAGCCGTCGGTGAAGGCGGCGGGATCGTCATACGCCGTGCCGGTCAGGCCGACGAGCGGAGGCAGGGCGGCGACGGCCAGCAGCGAGCCGGCCCTGGCGACGGCGTTGTTGATGCCGGACGCAGTGCCGGCATAGCGATCGGGCGCGGCCCCGAGCACCGCTGCGGTCAGCGGCGAGACCAGGGCGGCCAGACCGAGTCCGAAGACGCACATGCCCGGGAAGACGCCGAGCCAATACCCGGTGCCCCGCCCCACGGGAGCCAGCAGCACGACACCCACGGCACACAGGATCGGCCCGGCCGACATCGGGATCCGCGGCCCGATCCGATGCGCCAGCGCCGCGAACCGCGACGACAGGAGCAACAGCGCGACGGTGATCGGCAGCGTTGCCAGTCCGGACGCCAACGGGCTGAAGCCCGCCGACACCTGCAACTGAATCGTCAGCAGAAAGAGCACCGCGCCCAGCGCCCCATAAACCAGCAGCGTCATGGCATTGGCCGCGCTGAAGACGCGGGACGCGAACAAGCCGAGCGGCACCAGCGGCCGCGGCGCCCGTCGCTCCCGCGCGACAAATAGTCCCAGGAGCCCAAAACCACTCGCGCACAACGCAATCGTCCGGGCCGCCGACGATTCGCCCGATCCGATCAACCCCAAGGTCAGCGCCGCAAGGCCCGCCACCGTTAACGCGGCTCCGACCAGATCGAGTCGCCCGTCGGCCTCCGGGTCACGGCTCTCCGGGACGTATCGCAGCGTCAGCGCGATCACCACCGCGGCCACCGGGACGTTGATGGCGAAGATCCCGCGCCAGCCGCCGTGGTCGAGCAGGAAACCGCCGACGAAGGGCCCCACCGCGGTCGCGATCCCCGAGACTCCCGCCCATGTGCCGATGGCCGCCGGGCGGTCCTCGGGCACGAAGCTCGACTGAATGACCGCGAGCGCGCCCGGGGTGAGCAGTGCGGCGCCGACACCCTGAACGGCCCGCGCGATGATCAGCGCGGTGGCCGTGGGTGCCAGTGCACAGGCGCTCGAGGCGAGCGCGAACCACGCGATCCCCACGACATAGAGCTGCCGGCGGCCGCGTAGGTCACCGAGCGCCCCGCTGACCAGGACGAGGGAGGCGAGCGTCAGCAGATAGCCATTGACCACCCATTGCAGTTGCGCCAGTGAGGCAACCAGGTCCGCGCCGATGGCGCGCACGGCGATATTGACGACCGTGCCGTCCATCAGCGCCATGGCCGAGCCGAGCGTGACGGCGGTTAGCGCGCCCCGGCCCGCCGGGCTGCGCCGGGTGAGCTGGGCCGCGGCGTCGGCCGTCAGTGGGGTTCTCCCGTGGCGTCGCGTGTCACACGGGTGACATTGCAGCGGGTTGCCGACAAGTGGGTGCGCAGGTAGGTCAAGATGGTGTCGCCTTCGAGGACTCCGCAGGTCAGCAGGTCGATGTTCGCCAGCTTCAGCTCCGGCCACGTGTGCACGTTCAGGTGCGATTGCGAGAGCACCAGCGAGATCGTGACCGCCCCGTTGGGGAAGATGTGGCTCGCTTCCGCCAGCACGATCGCCTGGCCCGCCTCGGCCGCGGCATACAACACGGACTTCAGGCGCGGCTCGTCGTGCAGGATGGCGACATCCGAGGTCCAGAGATCCACGGCATACGAGCACATCTCGGTTGATGCGGCAGTGGCCGGAACTGGGGTCGCGCGGGAGCTGTCCATCGGTCGTTCATGGTAGCCCCGCGCGGCCACTGGGCCGGCTTGGCGACGGTCAGCGCGTGCGCCGGGCGACATAGGCGCGTAGGGCGCCCAGTGATGTCAGTGCCTCGAGGGTGAGGTCGGCGGCGGCCAGGCTGCCGCCGAAGGTCTCGTCGATGCGGGCGAGCAGCCGCGCTCCGGCGAGCGAGGACAGGGCAAGCGGTGGGCGCAGGAGTGACGTGTCGTCCGGCAGGCGCGCGACATCGTCGGCGTTCATCCCGAGCGCGTCGCCGACGAGCGCATCGAGCCGCCCCTCTTGCCGTATGCCGTTGCCCACCCCCGCGCATCTCGGGTCGCCTACCGTGCTGGGCGGGTGCGTTTCCGGGCTCGGCGGGCCTGGCAACGGCGCGGCGTCGCCCTGTTCGATCACCAACACCGAGGCCGCGTCCCCTGCCGCATCCGCGGGCTCGTCGGCGTCCGCGTCAGCGAAGGGCTCGTCAGACATGGGCGCCGGTGTTTCCTTAGCGCCGGGCGAGTCGACGGCGATCCAGCCGGGGGCTTCGAGCCGCCCGCCCTCGCTGCGCGCTTCGACCAGGTCCGGGCCGACCTCCACGAGGTCGAATCCCATGCTGCGCAGGAGCACTCGCAGTTCGGTGTTGGCCCCCGTGGCCCTGATGGGGATCGTGAGACCACGTCCGTCAGCGGCATCGGCCAGCGCGGTCAACTCGGCCACGAAGGCCTCCGCCACCCCCCGCCCGGCCACTCGGCAGGACACGCTGAGCAGTTCGACGCGCAGACCGCCTGGGTCTGCGGTGCTCGGCCGAGCAGCAGGCACCTCGTCAACCGGCCTGCCCGTCGGCGCGAGGAGCGCGATCGCGACCAGCCCGTCGTCGCCGAAACGATCGGTCAGCCGGCCGACGAACACCCGGCCGTCCGCGGCATACCGGCTGAGCAGCCCGTCATCCAGCGCCAGGCCGGTGGAGCTGAGCCGGTTTGCGCGAGTTGCGAGTTCGAGGACCCGCGGCAATTCGTTCGGCTCGGCCGGACGGACGCTCAGGCGCATCGCGCACGAGCGCAGGAAGGCGACCCGGTCGGCATACGCCCGCGCTGCGTCCCGACGGCGCGCGTTGGCTTGATAGCGGGTGGTGCGTCGCCCGGCCTCGGACGAGGGGTGGGCGGGCAGGATCTCGGGCAGCCGGGCGAGCAGTTCCTCGCGATCCATCGTCCGGACGCCGGGCAGAGTGTGGCCGACCTCCGCCCGCTCGAAGGCGGTGTCGTCAACCAAGAGCAGCGAATCGATCGCGACGCCCAGTTCTTCGGCGATCAACTCGATCGCGCGGCTCTTGTCCTGCCAGGCAATCTGTTTCGCGACAAGAAGCCCGTCCAACTGCGGCCACGCCGCAACAAGGTGTGCGACCTCTGGCGCGGTGCGACTCGCAAGGGCGTTGACGATGCCGTGATCGGACAGGCGCCGCATCGTCGCCAGGACGTCGGCGCGCGGGCGGGGGAGGACGCCCTCCGGGAGTTCGACGGCAACGTCATCCCAAACCGTGCCGTCGAGATCCCAGACGATGCACTTCACCACCGGTTGCCGCACCACGGAATCCGTTGCGCCGGAATCATTTCGGGTCAAGCCATCGAGCCGGGCCTCCATGGTCAGGTGGGTCGGCGCAAACCCGAACTCGGCATAGAGAACGCGCATCGGCACATTTGCGGCGTTGACCTTGCCGGTGACGTGCGTGACGTCATGGGCACGCGCATACGCCAACCCGGCGTCAATGAGCAGCCGCGCCACCGCCGTCGAATCCGCACCGGAACTGACTGCGAGAGAACGAAAATTCGCATATCTATCGCCGGTGACGAAGTTGGTGTTGATCGCCATCCAAAGCCAACCGCGGACCTTGCCGGCCGCGTCGACAACGACCAGGCAACCGTCCGGGTCGCGCTCCAGGCCCTTGACAATCCGACCTTCGTGCTTGGCCGGATCCGTCACCGCCTCGGCGCCGAAGGACACCTGGGCGATCTCGATCTCGTAGGCGACGAGGGCCGGGAGGTCATCGGCGGTGGCCGGTCGCACGCTCAGGGTCATGCCTTCTCTCCCGGAATCGACTGCGGCGCAAGGCTGCCCGGGCGAAAGCTCGTGCCGCCACACGTGGGGCACCCGTGGGCCTGCAGGGCGCCGACCGTGGCGATCGGCTCTCGTGGGCCGACGATGAAGCGCTCGCCGCAGCCCGCGCACACATAGGTTCGCGGCCGGGCGCGGAGGTCTGCGGTGTACAGCGGCCCGTCGTATGCCGTTGCCTCCCAATCCGTTTCGGCCGACTGTTGAGCGGTGAGCTCAAGGCGGTAGGCGTCCGAGCGTCCGCCGATCACACCGGCTCCGAGATAGTGATTGACCCCTGGGCGCAGCTCGCGCACGACCAGGCCCAGCCGCGTCAACTCGCCCTGCAGGTCGATCGCGGGGCCGGGCGGTTTCGCGCCGTAGTGCAGGAAGGCGTCCCAGCCCGGCCCCGGCCGCAGGCCCTCCAAGGCCCGGGCGAGAAAGAGCGCCGCACCCTGGGTCGTATAGGGCGGGTCGGTCGAGGCCACGCAACTGCGCCCGCGAGCCGCCGGCGGGAGCGGGCGACGCACGTCGTGCTCGATCAGGTCGATCGCCGCGTCGGGCGGCGCCGACGAAGCGATCGTCGCGAGAATGGCAGCGCTGATGTCGATGACGACGACCTCGCCCGCCAGCGGCACGCCCAGCGCCGCGCCGACGCGGGCCACGGCCACGGACAGCAGATCGTCATCGCCCACGATCAACAGGGACGGCGTCGGCAAGGCCCCGGCCGCGATCATCCACAGCACCCGGCGGACCTTCGTCTCGCCGGTCGCGAAGGACTGATCGAGGGTGACATCGACGTCCGGTTGCTGCCCGACGAGCGCGTCCAGCGCGCCGGCCACGGCCACAAGGTCAGGTGACAGCGGTGCGGACCAGGGGTCAACGGCATACGTCAAGGGCCGCAGGCCTAGCGTGGCGACCAGTGCGCGGCCATCCGCGGTCAGGCCGGCCGGGCGCAGGCCATCGACCACACCGAGCGTGCGCAACTCGCCGAGGACGGCGCTCGCGACGGGCACCGGCAGCCGAGCGAACCGGCTGATCTCGCCCGCTGCTCGGCGGTCCGGCCCGGCGAGCGCGCGCAGCACTCGCAAGACTCCGGCCTCGCCCTCGCCGAGCTGGGTGGCATCGGCGACCTGCGCGAGCACGCCGAACGGCGCGGTCAAGGCGGGCGAGGTCGACATTGCTCACGAGGGTAGCCCGCGATGCGCCTCCGCTTCGTTGGCCCGCTGTCGGTGGCCCGGGTTAGCGTTGACGCCTCCGAACTGATAGGCGGCCGATGATCCGATTCGAGAAGGTCACCAAGCGCTATCCCGGCGGCACGATTGCCGTCGACGAGGTGACTCTGGACGCACCGACGGGCGCCATCACGGTGCTCGTCGGTCCCTCCGGGTGCGGCAAGACCACCTCCCTGCGCATGGTCAACCGGATGATCGAGCCCACGTCGGGCCGCATCCTGCTCGACGACACCGACACCGCGCGCATCCCTGAGCCGGCCCTGCGCCGCGGGATCGGCTATGTCATCCAGCAGGGCGGCCTTTTCCCGCACCAGAGCATCGAGCGCAATATCGCCACCGTTCCGCTGCTGCTGGGGTGGGAGAAGAAGCGCGCGTATGCCCGTGCCCGCGAACTTCTGGAGGTGGTCGGTTTGCCAGCCGAGATGGCAACCCGCTACCCGGGACAACTCTCCGGCGGCCAGCAACAACGCGTCGGGGTCGCCCGGGCCCTCGCGGCCGACCCGCCGGTCATGCTCATGGACGAGCCCTTCTCCGCGGTGGACCCCGTGGTCCGCACCCAGTTGCAAGACGAATTCCTGCGGCTGCAAGGTGAACTCGGCAAGACGATCATCCTGGTCACCCACGACATCGACGAGGCGGTTAAGCTCGGCGATCTCGTCGCCGTGCTGCGGGTGGGCGGGCGACTAGCGCAGGTCGCCACGCCCGAGGAACTCCTCGCCCACCCGGCCGACGACTTTGTCGCGGACTTCGTCGGGCGCGACCGGGGGTATCGCGCGCTGAGTTTCGTCGAAGGAGAAGTGCCGGTGCAGGCCGAGCCGACCGTCGCCCCTGGCGACGGCGCCGACCTGGCCCGCAGCCGGGCGGTCGACGGCTGGGTGCTCGTGGCCGAGGACGGCCGCCCCCTCGGGTGGCTGCATACCGACTGGTTGCGCGCCGAGGTGAGCGCCGACCGGGTTGCGCTCGGCGGCACACTCGCGACTCAGGGCGGGCCGCTACGCGCGGCGCTGGACGCGGCCCTGTCCTCGCCGAGCGGGCGCGGGGTCGTCGTCGACGGCGATGGCCGGCTGCTCGGGACGGTGCGTGCCCGTGACGTCCTGGCGGAGGTCGAGCGCCACCGGACCGGGAGCACCGGACAGGCGCCCGCGCAGGGGCGACCCACACAAGCACCGGTCCAGACATGACCTGGATCAGCGGCCACCTCGGCGACATCTGGCGATTGACGGTGCAACACGCCGTGCTGGCGGCGATTCCGCTGGTCCTCGGCCTGATCGTGAGCATCCCGCTCGGCTGGGCGGCGGCCCGCAGCCGGCGGCTAGTACCGGTGGCCCTCGCCGGGACCGGGCTGCTCTACACGATCCCGAGCCTGGCGCTCTTCATCTTGATGCCGCTCATTCTCGGCACCAAGATCCTCGACCCCGTCAATGTCATCGTCGCCATGACGATCTACACGGTCGCGCTGTTGGTCCGGACGGTCGTCGACGGGCTCGGCTCGGTGCCGTCGCATGTCGACGCCGCCGCCCGCGCGATGGGTCTGGGTGCCTTCCGCCGACTGGTCACCGTGCAACTTCCCCTCGCCGTCCCCGTGATCGCGGCCGGCCTGCGGGTGGCCGCGGTCAGCAACGTCAGCATCGTCAGCGTCGCCTCGCTGATCGGGGTCTCCCAGCTCGGGGACCTGCTGGTCGACGGCTACAACCGCGACATTCCCGGTGAGCTCTGGGCCGGCATCGTGGGCTGTCTGGTGCTGGCACTGCTCTTCGACCTGCTGATCCAAGGTCTGGCGCGCCTGCTCACACCCTGGCTACGCGCCGACTCCCGCTCGTCCGCGCGGCGCCTCGCCCCGGCCGACGCGCCGCGCGACGTGGGGGTCGCCGCATGATCCCCAAGATCTGGGACTGGCTGACCGATCCCGCCAACTGGAGCGGCGCCGACGGCATCGCCACCCGCGTCCAGGAGCACCTGACCTACAGCCTGATCGTCCTGGCCATCGCGAGCCTCATCGCGCTCCCGCTGGGCCTGTGGATCGGGCATACGGGCAGGGGGCGCCCGCTGGTCTCCGCCGCCAATGCCGCCCGCGCGGTCCCCACCCTCGGACTACTCTTCGCCCTGGCCCTCTGGCTCGGGCCCCGCCTCTCCGGGGACCTCGCCTTCACCGCCCCGAGCATCATCGTCCTCGTCCTGCTCGCCCTGCCGCCACTGCTGGCGGGGGCGTATGCGGGCGTCGAGGCCGTCGACCCCGCCACCCGGGATGCCGCCCGCGGCATGGGGCTGAGCGATGGCCAGGTGCTGCGTCAGGTCGAACTCCCGATCGCCCTGCCACTCCTGCTCTCGGGAGTGCGGGCCGCAACCTTGCAGGTCATCGCTACGGCGACGATTGCGGCCTACGTCGGTCTGGGGGGGCTCGGCCGTTTCCTCATCGACGGGCTCGCCACCGGCGACTATGCGGCCACCGCGGGCGGGGCGCTTTTGGTGGCCGTGCTTGCCCTCCTGGTCGACCTCCTCCTGGCCGGGGTGGTCCGACTGCTCGTCAGTCCCGGCCTGACTGGGAAGCAATCGCGTCGCCGGAGGGTTGAACTATCTGCCGCCGGCCCTCTCGCCGATCGCCGACGCGACGTGATCCCGAACTAGGAGACCCTCGACGTGTCCGCTCGGGTAGACCGCAGGACCCAACGTTATTCCGGTACTTCGCGAAGACCCCGTCCTTCGCTACCTCAACCCTGTAGGAGTATGCCGATGTCCCGCCGCACCCTCACCTTCGCCATGAGCGTCCTGACCGTGGGTGCGCTCGCCGCCTGCGGCTCGTATTCCGACCCGCTGGGGTCATCCACCACCACGAGTGCCGCAGGCGCGTCGAGCGGCAGCGCCGCGAGCACGAGCATCGTGGTGGGCTCGGCGGACTTCTCTGAGAGCGTCCTGCTGGCCGAAATCTATGCCGGCGCCCTGAAAGCCAAGGGCGTCAACGCCACCACCAAGCTCAACATCGGCTCCCGCGAGATCTACCTGAAGGCCCTGGACGACGGATCCATCGACGTCGTGCCCGAATACACCGGTGCCCTGGCCTACTACTACGACAAGAACTTCGCCGAGACCGACCCGACCAAGGTCTACGACGGGTTGACCGGCCTGTTGCCGGATACCCTCCAGGTGCTCAAGGCCTCGGCCGCCGAGGACAACGACTCGATCAATGTCACCGCCGAGACCGCCAAGAAGAACAACCTGAAGTCCATCGCCGACCTCAAGCCGGTCGCGGGGGAGCTGACCCTCGGTGCGCCGCCGGAGTTCAAAGAGCGCCCCCAGGGCATCCCGGGCCTGACCAAGACCTATGGCGTCACCTTCGGCAGCTTCCGCCCGCTCAAGGGCGCGCAATTGGTCCAGGCGCTCAAGAATGGCCAGGTCCAGGCGGCGAACATCTTCTCCACTGACCCGGCGATCGCCGCCAACGGTTTCGTCACCCTGACCGACGACCAGCGGCTCTTCGGCTCGCAGAATGTCGTGCCGCTGCTTGCCAAGTCCAAGAACTCGGCCGAGGTCACGGCCGCCCTCGACGCCGTGTCGGCGAAGTTGACGACCGCCGTCCTGTCGGACCTGCTCAAGCAGACCGACATCGACAAGGCGGACCCGCAGACGGTCGCGGCGAAGTTCCTGGCCGACAACGGATTGGGCTGACGGGCCGGCCCGCGTCCGCGGTCGCGGGTTGTCCGACCGCGCGTGCCGTCGCCCCGGGAGCGGGAGGGGCGGCACGCGCGGAGCCAGAAAGAAGGCGACCCGTGCCGATGCCCGGCATGGGTCGCCTCCTCAAACGGCGCCGAACCCCCCAGCTCTGCGCCGCAACCGGTGTGAAGGCCCTCCCTCCGACGAGCCTTCGCCACGGGGATCGGCTGGGATCCGATCCCTTCTCGGTATGCCCATCACTCTGGTCGACCGAGCCCACGCCCGGCATCGGTAATTTCACTCATTTCCCTACGCGTGTAGCCTGCCCACGTGTTATCGCCTTGCCTCGGGCGGCGTGACCTGCAGACACGTGTCCGTTCGGGGCTCATCGATCGCCGATGGGTCACCCTGGTCGGCCCGCCCGGCGTGGGCAAAAGCCTGCTCGCCAGGCATGCGGCGACGGCGGCCCGGGTCCAGGTGTGGATCGATGTCGGCGCGATCTCCTCGATCGAGGATCTGATCGGCGCCTGGCTTCAGGCCCTGGAGGCCGATATCGCGCCCGGTGACACCGCGATCCTCGCCCTCGTCCATGCACTCGACGACCATGAGCGGCTGACGATCCTCGACGGGGTTGACGAGGGCCTGCTCGCCGGCGTGGGGGAGTTGATCACCGGCATCCTGGACGCCACCCGGGTCGCGCGCTTCCTCGTCACCTCGTTGGTCCCCGCCGGCGCCCCCGCCGAGCTCGACCTGCGGGTCGATCCGCTTCCGGTGCCCCTGCCGCACCAGCCGCTCGAAGGCGCCGCGCTGGAACTCTTCGTGAGCCGTCTCGCCGGGGCCGGTGGTGATCTGGTGGATCTCGACCGGGACGGAACGCAGTTGCGGTCGCTGCTGGTGGCCAGCGGCGGCATCCCGCTGGTGCTGGAGCAGATGGCATCGCAGGCGGCCCAGGTCGGACTCGACCGCGTCGTGCCGCCGGACTCACTCGCCGGGGCGATCGGCGCGTCATACGCCCTATTAGACGAGGGGACGCTCACCGCACATCGCCGCCTCGGCACCTTGGACTTCCCGGTCGGTATCGACGTGCTGGCCCAGATCATGGGGATGCCGAGGGCGCTGGCCATCGGCGTCGCCGCCCAACTCGAGCGCCAGTCTCTCGTCCTGATCGGTGCCGACGGTCGGCTGCGCATGCTCACGCCCGTCCGCCGGCACGCCCTGGCCCTGGCCACCGACGAGGACGGGCGGGCGACCCGGGTGGCCCTCGTGCGGTGGGCGGATGGGGCGCTGCCGGCGACCGAGGAAGACGCCAGTGCCACCTCGCCCTGGCTGGCCGACTTCGAGGCGGCGGTCGCAGCGGTCCAGGTGGCCGCAGACGATCCGACAACCAGAGACCTGGCCTACGACCTGGCCAACCGCGCCTTCGGCACGCTCTACTCCGCGATGCGCCCGCGCGATGCCCTCACGCTCTACGAACTGGCCCTGGCCAGCGGGGACGGGCCTCCCGAGATCGGGGCGCAGTCCGCCCGCCGGGCGGGCATCTGTGCCTCCGAGGTGCACGGCACCTTCGCCGGTATGAGCTTTCTCGATCGAGCGGAGGAGCACGCGGCCGCCTGCCACGATGCGACCTTCCAGCGAGCCCGGACCGCGTCGATCCGGGCCGAGATGTATCTCGACGCCGGCCAGCTCACCGACGCGCGGTCGGAAGTCGAGCGGATCCTGGCACTCGGTGTGACCGACACCTATGCGATCCGGCAGGCGCGCCGCACGCTGATGGACATCGAGGTCAGCTCCGGCAACCTCGACCTTGCCGAGGACCTGGCGCCACTGCTGATCGACGGGGCGGAAGGCGAAGAGCGCTGGTTGGCCATCGCGGCCCAGATCCTCTGCGCCCAGATCGCCTGGGAACGCGGGCGCGAGCTCGAGGCTTTTGCGACGGCGAAGGCTGCCCGCGAAGAAGCGACAGAGCTCGGCGAGGACCGCATCGGCCTGCTCGCCGACATCATCGCGCGGCGCGTGTCCGGCCGACCCGCCCAGATGACGCCCGACCCCGAGGAACTGCCGTGGGCCGTGCGCCTCGGCTACCAACTGCAGGGCGCGCGTGAGGCCGCGGCCGCGGGAGAGTTCGCCAAAGCGGCCGGCCTTGCAGCTGACGTCGTCGTCCTGGCCGATAGCAGCCGGCTGGCGCGCGATGGCGTCGAGGCCCGTATTGTCCTCGCCGATGCCTTGCTCGCCCAACGCGACTACGCGCAAGCCCTCGGGTCGTATGCCGCCGCCGCCCGGCGGGCTGCGGCCGCGCCACTTCCGTTGCGCGTCGCCGAAGCTTTCGACGGGCTCGCTCTCACCCTGCGGCAGGCCCGTCCGGAGCACGCCGGCCGGTGCGCCTGGGTCGCGGCCACGCTGCGCGCCGCGCGCGGCGCGGTCGCCCATCCTCGCCCGGGACTCGACCTGAGCTTGCTGCCGCCGGTGCTCCCGGTCCGCTCGTGGGTGGTGAATGATCAACTCTCCCCGGAGGGCGCGGACGCCGCCGGGCGGTTGGAGGACACCGCCGATCGCCGGTCAGCGCCGAGCCCGGTCGCGCAGTTGACCAAGGCCCAGCGCGCCGTTGCGGAACTCGTGGGGGCCGGCCTGACCAGCAAGGAGATTGCCGAGCGGCTCTATCTCTCGCCGCGCACGGTCGACAATCACCTGGCTCAGATCTATCGCCGCCTGGACATCCCCTCACGCTCCAAGCTGGCCGCCCTGATGGCGGACGAGGCATGAGCGACGGGCCAGTTTTCCCGCCCGATGCCAACAACCCCTCGCGCGCAACGGAAGACTTCCCAGGCGATCAAGGGGGTTCCCTTGCGCTGCCCGATGCCGCCTTCTGGACGCGGCACGGGGGCGGAGACTCCGTGCGCTTCGCCGTTGCCGGGGGAGTGGGGCATGTCGTGCTCGACCGGCCACACGCGCTCAACGCCATCACCGCCGACCTCGTCGATGACCTGATGGCGCAGTTGCTGGACTGGCGCGACGACGACACCGTCGGGGCGGTGAGTCTTCGGGGTGCGGGCACACGCGCCTTCAGCGCCGGGGCCGACGTCCGGGCCGTCCGGGACCTGGTGCTCGCCGGCGACCCGGTCGCGGCCGGCGACTTCTGGGCACGCGAGTATGCCCTGATCGGGCTGGTCGGGAGCTACCCCAAGCCGGTGTCGGTCCTCATGGACGGCGTGATCATGGGCGGCGGATTGGGCCTGGCCGCCGTCGCGCAGGATCGCCGGATCACTCCGGACGCGCGGCTTGCGATGCCCGAGACCAAGATCGGCTTCTTCACCGACGCCGGCTCCAGCCGCCTCTTCGCGCGAGCCCCGGGCGAGTTGGGCACCTACCTCGCTCTGACCGGCGCGACCTTCTGGGCGGCCGACGCCCTCGCCCTCGGCTTCGCCGACCGCCTGGTCTCGTCCATTGAGGCGGACACCCCCGCGCAACCGACGGCCACCGCGGCCGTGCCGCCGCCCGCCGCGCCCGCCGCAGACGTCTCGGCGCCCCTGCTCGCCGAGCGCGAGTGGATTGACGAGTGTTTCGCCGGCGACGACCCCCACGAGATCATGGAACGACTGCGACGGCATACGGCCCCGGCCGCACGCGCGTGCGCAGCCACCATCGGCACTCGCTCACCGCAGGCCGTATGCGCGAGCCTCGCCCGCGTGCGTGCCGCCGCTACCGAGCCCGACCTGGCCTGCACCCTCGCCGCCGACACGATGCTCGCCCGTGAACTGACCGTGAGCGCCGACTTCGTCGAAGGTGTCCGCGCCGTCCTGATCGACAAGGACACCATGCCCTGCTGGACATCTCCACCCCTGTGAACTGCCCGTACCCCCTCACACGAGGGGCTGCCGGCCAACGCAATGTGCACTCGACGCCCTGAGCTGTGCACTCGACGCGAGGGCCAGCCGGGAATCTCATCGAGTGCACACCCCGGCCCCGTCGAGTGGGCAAGTCAGCTGGGCGAATACCGACCGCGCGACGTCCGTCCGACTGAACGAACGCGGCCGGCCGTGCCTAGCGCGCAGGCGCTCTGCGGTGGGGCCTACTCCTCGCCGCGCTTGACCGCGGCCAGCAGCATCTGGGCGATGTCGACGACCTCGACGTCCTCGAATAGGCCCTCGGACTGCCGCTCGACCAGGCCGTCGGTGAGCATCACCCGGCAGAACGGGCAGGCGACCGCGATCCGCTGGGCGCCCGTGCCGAGCGCCTCATTGGTGCGGTTGACGTTGATCCGGCTGCCGAGGTTTTCCTCCATCCACATCCGCGAGCCACCGGCGCCGCAGCAGAAGGAGCGCTCGGAGTTGCGGGGCATCTCGGTCAGGGTCACTCCCGGCAGCGCACCGATCAGCTCGCGCGGCGGGGCATACACCTGGTTGTGCCGTCCGAGATAGCACGGGTCGTGATAGGTCACCGTCGATGCCGTCGAGGCGGGGTTCTTCGCGGTGGACAGGCCGGGCGCTTCGGAGGGCCGCGCGACCGGGACCAGCTTGCGCTCGCGCACGAGCCGGTTGAGCAGTTGGGTGTGGTGCAGCACTTCGTACCTGCCGCCCATCTGCGGGTATTCGTTCTTGATCGTGTTGAAACAGTGCGCGCAGGTGACGACGATCTTCCTCGCCTGCATCTCGTTCAGGACCTCGATGTTTTCGGTGGCGAGCATCTGATAGAGGAACTCGTTGCCGGCGCGCCGGGCCGAGTCGCCCGTGCACTTCTCGCCGTCGCCGAGGACGGCGAAGCTCACTCCTGCCGTATGCAGCAGCTCGGCTACCGCACGCGTCGTCTTCTTCGCGCGGTCCTCGAAGGCACCGGCGCACCCGACCCAGAAGAGGTAGTCGACGTCGCCCGCGTCCTCGACGTCGGCGCCGAGGACTGGCACCTCGAAGGGCAGGTCCTTGGCCCAGTCCAAACGGGCGCGCGCGCCCATGCCCCACGGGTCGCCCTTGTTCTCCATATTGCGGAAGAGTCCGGCCAGTTCGTTGGGGAAGGCGCTCTCGACGAGAGTTTGGTAGCGGCGCATCTCGATGATGTGGTCGACGTGCTCGATGTCGACCGGGCACTGCTGGACGCACGCGCCGCAGGTCACGCAGGACCACAGGACGTCGGGGTCGATGACCGCGCCGCCGGTTGGGGCATACGCCTCGCCCTCAGTCTCGCCGACGAGCGGGCGCTCGGCCGCGGCCTTGGCCGCATCGGGCAAGTTCTCTCGGGCCGCCTCGTCGGCCGCCAGGAGCCACGGGCCCTTGGCATAGGCGTGGTCGCGCAGGCCCATGATGAGCAGCTTCGGCGAGAGCGGCTTCTCGGTGTTCCAGGCGGGGCACTGACTCTGGCAGCGTCCGCACTCGGTGCAGGTGGCGAAGTCGAGCAGGCCTTTCCAGGTGAAGTCCTCGACCTTGCCGACGCCGAGGGTCGGCTCCTCCTCCATCTCCTCCAGGTCCTCCATGGTCACCGGCTTGCCCGCCACCATGAGCGGCTGAGCGGCGCCCAGGGCGATCGGAGTGCGCTTGAAGGCGACATTGATGGGGCCGGCGAAGATGTGCAGATGCTTGGAGTGGACGACCTCGATGAGGAAGCCGAGCATCACGCCGATGTGCAACAGCAGCCCGAGGCCTTCGAGGAATTCGAGGGTGTTGGTGCCCCAGCCACTCATCCACCGGCCCAGGGCTTGCGAGGCATACGCGCCCTCGTTGGTGTAGTTCCCCAGGGCACTGGCCGCACCGCGATACAGGAACATCGTCGCGATGACCATGAGGATCAAGAAGAGCACCAGCCAGGCGCCGGTGTTGTGGCTGCCCTTGAAGCGGGATTGACGGCCCAGCTTGGCCGGCGAGTTGGACCAGCGAATGATGCCGAAGACGGTCAGGCCACCCAGGGCGATCAGGGCGATGGTGTCCTGCGCGAACCCGAGGATGCGCCAGTGGCCGATGATCGGGATCTCGAAGTCGGACTTGAACAGCGCGCCATACGCCTCGATGTAGACCGTCGAGAGGATCATGAACGCCCAGAAGATCGTGAAGTGCGCCATGCCCGGCGCGGTCCACTTCAACAGGCGACGCTGGCCGAAGACTTCCGTCAACTCGCTCTTCGCGGCGGTCGCGATCCGGTCGCCAGCGGTGTGCAGGCGGTCCGGGGCTGGCTGGCCGTGGGTGATCAGGCGGGTCAGGAAGATGACGCGCCGGATCGCGATCGGCAACGCGATCAGGTTCAGCAGTAGGCCCAGGACGAGCACGACTCGCACGATCGACTCCAACCTGCCCGGCGACCGCCGAGCATTCACGGCCCCGCCGGCGGACGCCGAGGGGGGTCTTTCGGCAGTCTACGCAGGGGCGTATGCCGTGGCCCCCCGCTGTGACCAGACTCAAGAGTGGCGTCGGCCACCTCCCTTCCGGCGCAGGTCCAGGGGCCCGTTTACGTATGCCGCGGCCTCGCCTGCGTACCCGGCGGGGTTGCGGCATACATAACGAGATGTTGTTGTTGGCATAAATCCGCGTTAGGTAATGTTGGCGAGCGAAAGCGATCCACTCACCGCGGCCGCTCGGTCGCACGACTCATACGGAGTTCACGCAGTGCCCATCTACGACGACGTCACCAAGCTCATCGGCAACACCCCGCTCGTGCGGATCAACCGGATCATCGACAGCCCGGCGACGGTGGCCGCAAAGCTGGAGTTCTACAACCCCGCCAACTCCGTCAAGGACCGGATCGGTGTCTCGATCATCGACGCGGCCGAGGCGTCCGGCGCCCTCAAGCCCGGCGGCACCATCGTCGAGGCGACCTCCGGCAACACCGGCATCGCGCTCGCCATGGTCGGCGCCGCCCGTGGCTACAACGTCGTGCTGACCATGCCCGAGACGATGAGCAAGGAGCGCCGGGCGCTGCTTCGGGCGTATGGCGCCGAGCTCATCCTGACCCCGGGCTCCGAGGGCATGAAGGGTGCCGTCAACCGCGCCGACGAGATCGTCGCCGAGCGCGACGGGGCGATCCTGGCCCGCCAGTTTGCCAACGAGGCCAACCCCGCGATCCACCGCAAGACCACGGCCGAGGAGATCTGGCGCGACACCGACGGCGGCGTCGACATCCTCGTCTCGGGCATCGGCACCGGCGGCACCATCACCGGCGTCGGCCAGGTGCTCAAGGAGCGCAAGCCCGGCGTCCAGATCATCGCGGTCGAGCCGGCCGAGTCGCCGATCCTCAACGGTGGCCAGCCCGGCCCGCACAAGATCCAAGGCCTCGGCGCGAACTTCGTGCCCGAGATCCTCGACACCTCGATCTATGACGAGGTCATCGACATCAACGCCGACACGGCCGTCGAATGGGCGCGCCGCGCGGCCAAGGAGGAGGGCCTGCTCGTCGGCATCTCATCCGGTGCGGCTCTTGCCGCGGCGAACGAGGTCGCGAACCGCCCCGAGAACGCCGGCAAGACGATCGTCGTGATCATTCCCAGCTTCGGCGAGCGCTACCTGTCCACCATCCTCTTCTCCGACCTCCTGGACTGACGCACGGTGCCGCGTGGGCGGCATACGGCCATGTCCCTGACCCGAAACCTGGTGAGTCGCATGCTCGTCGGCCCTGTTGCCGGTCACCGCTCGGTGCTCGCGCGTGCCCGCGCGGGCATCCGTGAGGACCTCGATGCCGCCATGCACCGCGACCCGGCGGCAACCTCGCGGTGGGTCGTGCTCTTCACCTCCGCGGGCCTACACGCGATCTGGCTGCACCGGGTGTCCCACGCGCTGTGGGGCACCCGGGCGGCCCGGCCACTGGCTCGGCTGATCGCCTATGTCTCGCGCGCGGTGACCGGCGTCGAGATCCACCCCGGGGCGACGCTGGGCCGGCGCTTCTTCATCGACCATGGGATGGGCGTCGTCATCGGCGAGACGGCGGAGGTCGGGGACGACGTCATGCTCTACCACCAGGTCACCCTCGGCGGCCGGTCCATGGAGCGCGTCAAGCGCCACCCCACCCTCGGCAACCGAGTGACCGTTGGCGCCGGGGCCAAGATCCTCGGCCCGGTGTACGTCGGCGACGACGCCCAGATCGGGGCGAACTCCGTCGTCGTCAAGGACGTCCCCGCGGGCGCCATCGCCACGGGAGTGCCGGCCGTCTATCGCTTCCCCGAGGCTCCGGACGAGGACCCCTACGACGCCCTCTTTCGCGATCCCGCCCTGTTCATCTGAGGATCTGGGGCGGGGGGTGTCCCTATGTTCGGTGTCAAGCGGCAGCGGCGGTGCGGGGCTGGTAGGGCTGGCGGTTGCGGAGCATGGCGTGTATGACGTCGCAGCGACGTCTG